>RXKA01000153.1 GCA_003962985.1 Pseudomonadota bacterium
AAATGTTTGTGACCAATCAGCACGTTCAATTAAATGACTAAATTTAGTACCAATTTCACATTGACCAGCAGTTGCTACTTCATGGTGATGAACTTCAACAGGAATACCAAGCGCTTCCAACGTTAATGAAATTGCCGAACGTAAATCTTGGTGAGAATCCATTGGTGCCAATGGGAAATAACCGCCTTTTACTCCTGGACGATGACCAGTATTGCCACCTTCATATTCTTTACTTGAATTCCATGCTGCCTCTTCCGCATCTATCTTATAATGACAGCCACTCATATCAGCACCCCAAGTTACTGAATCAAAGATAAAGAACTCTGGTTCTGGACCAAAAAATGCTGTATCCGCTACACCACTTTCTTTAATAAATGCTTCAGCACGACGGGCAATACTACGCGGACAACGTTCGTATCCTTGCATATTACCTGGTTCAATTACATCACAAACTACATATATTGTATTATCTTCATAAAATGGGTCAAATTGTAATGTAGAAACATCTGGGCGTAACAACATATCTGATGCTTCAATACCCTTCCACCCTTCAATTGATGAACCATCAAAAGGTTGTCCTACTTCAAATAATTCTTTACTGATTGCGCTCACTGGAAGAGTAACATGGTGTTGCTTACCAATCGTATCACTAAAACGCAAATCTATAAATTTAACATCATGTTCTTTAACTAACGCAGAAACTTTGTCGAACGCACTCATTATATAATCACCTTCGGAAATAATAAAAAATAAAAAATCCCAAGAGACATATTGTAGCTTAATTTGTTGCAACGCACAAGTAAATATCTTATTTTATTACAACTTTTTACCAACATTTTTGCAGATATTTATTGTATAATATATCCCCCTTATAAAAATAAGATTATCGACACTATGGATCTAACTTACGAAAATAATAAATTATACAAAAGACTACGTGCAAATGTGGGCAAAGCTATTAATGATTACAGTATGATAGCTGATGGAGATGTCATCATGGTATGCCTATCAGGAGGTAAAGATAGTTATGCCTTACTAGATATTTTATTGAGCTTGCGCAAGTCTGCACCGATTGATTTTAGAATAATTGCTGTCAATTTAGATCAAGGACAACCAGGTTTCCCTAAAGATATTTTGCCAAATTACCTCACTTCATTGAATGTTGAATACAAAATTATTACTGAGGATACTTATTCAACGGTCAAAAGAGTAATTCCAGATGGTAAAACAACCTGTGGATTATGCTCTAGATTAAGACGAGGAATCCTTTACCGTGTCGCAAAAGAACTTGGCGCCACCAAAATCGCCTTAGGTCATCACCGCGATGATATGCTAGAAACACTATTTTTGAATATGTTTTATGGTGGTAAGCTAAAAGGCATGCCCGCTAAACTAATTAGTGATGATGGCAATAATATAGTTATTCGCCCACTAGCGTATTGTAGTGAAAAAGACTTGATTCGTTATGCTGAAGTAAAGAATTTCCCAATAATTCCATGTAATTTATGCGGTTCTCAACCTAATTTACAGCGTCAAGTAATAAAAGAAATGCTCAATGAGTGGAATAAAAAGCACCCAGGAAGAATCGAAACCATGTTCCGTGCGATGCAAAATGTAATTCCATCGCATTTGATGGATAATAAGCTATATGATTTTCAGAATCTAAAAACAACAGGAGAAGCAAACCCTGATGGCGATATCGCTTTTGATAAAGAGCAATTTAGCGATAATCAACCAATTAATTTTGTTCTCTAATAAAACAAATAGCTAGCATAATATTAATTGCTAGCTATTATTATTGTTGGTTACTATCAGCAATAATCTAGAACACCTAAATCTTCATCAAACGAAATTTACAATCGTCGTCAATATATGGCAGTAATAATCTACTATCCATAGTCAGCTTACCAATTACATTTACCCGTTCATCCGATTCTAAATCACAACGGCAAATTTGCATTTCACCACTATAACGTAAATAATTGATATTATCGACGGTTACACTACCAATTTTGCGTTCACAACAATTTTCAGGAATAACCTGATGGCGCAAATTAATATTTTCCAATAAACACAAACGGCTTTCTTGACTACGAACGACATCGGCAGCAGAATCAGGACGATTAGTATGAGTGATATCCAATAAATAAGCATACTTACTATCAAATTCATCACAGAGTAACAAAACTTCACCCGTCTTTAAATGTGATATTTGTTCTAATAATGATGAATTAGCGAGTGAATCACCAATAAAAATATGATCAATACCAGTTTGAGACAATATTTGCCATGTAATTAATGGATGTAACTCTCGGGTTGACTCTACCGTTGGTAGCCCTTCATAAAGCGGAGCGCGCCGATTAGTTGGCAACCCAACAAACGCAGAGACAGGAATCCCATAATCATGAAACAGCTTGTTTTTGCGCATAAGTGAAGATAAACTGATTCCGGTATTTTTACGTGGATAGTAGTTATGACAAGCGGATAGATTAGTTAGCTTTGGCTGACATGAGATAATTTCAGCCATAAATTTTTCTGTCATCGTACTTGCATTTAACTCAATTAACAACCCACAATCATTACGCGTATATTCAGCAATTAATTTAGGATGAAAACCATAGTCCAAGCGTAATCCCGCAATGCCAAATTGTTTCAGCTTCGTTAAATCACCATTTTGAATACCCAGATAATGGTAACCATCAGGAGAAATATCCGCAATTACCATCATATTTAAACTATTAGCATAAGTTATCATAGTTTTAAATTCGGCAAGGAGTTGCTGGTGATTAGTCTCAGGAATATGCAATGAAGTGAAAATCCGTGAAAAACCAGCATCTTTGGCCACTTTTATATACTCTAAATTAGCTTCAAGCGAATAATCTAAACCCAAATAAACAGAAATACCACTAGCCATAACTACTTACTCAATTACACTATCATCAAAACCAATTAGTAATGTAGCTATAAAGCCACCTAAATACGATAGGAAGATACCAACTAAATATAATAAAATACCATTATGGATTAATAATGCCAATGGCAGTCCAGAAATACCTAATCCTGTTGCACCCAATTTAAATGCCGCAACAAATGCACCACCTATACCACCACCAATACATGCACCAATAAATGGACGGAATAATGGTAACGTAACTCCATAAATTAACGGCTCACCAATTCCCATAAAACCAACTAAAATACTAGATTTAATAATATGACGTAATTTGTCATTTTTGGTTTTCAACCATACTGCCAATGCCGCGCCAACCTGACCAGCTCCAGCCATTGCCAAAATTGGCAATAAAACTGTTGCTCCAGTAGTTTTAATTAATTCGGCATGGATCGGGATTAAACCTTGATGAAGACCCGTCATCACCAGTGGTAAAAATGCAGCACTTAAAATAAAACCGACTAACGCACCACCATGATCTAAAGAAATTTTAACCGCATTAGCAATACCATCAGAAATAATACCACCAACTGGCTGCAAGAGGAATACCGCCAAAATACCACTAATTAATAAAACTAACGTTGGTGTCACCAATAAATCTAAGGCAACTGGAATAATTTTACGTAAATAACGTTCAAGATACGCAGCAAAAATTGCGACGAATAAAACCGCAATAATACCACCACGCCCAGGAATAGCCGCTTCACCAAAAACCGTAAGTTTAGCTAAATCCGGCATATTTAAGAAGCCAGCTAAAACGCCACCCAAAATTGGTGTTCCGCCAAATTCCTTGGAGGTATTCAACCCCGCAAAGATAGCTAAACCAAAGGTAACACCAGAACCAAGCATTTTTAAAATTGCACCAAAGGTAGTTTTATCAAATGGAACACCACCAAATAAATCAGGACTCAAGGTTTTTGTCAAAATATTAGTAATTCCAAGTAACAACCCGCACCCAATAAAGGCAGGAATTAAGGGAATAAAAATATTGGCTAATTTTTTGAGAAACAATTTAAATGGTGTCGCATTCTTTGTATTTATTTGTGCTTTTAGTTTAGTTGCATCATCCTGAGTTTTTGTTGCATCATGATTATCTGCGGCAGTTAACAATGGCATAAAACAATCATAGACCTGATTCACCTTACCAGGTCCAATAATTATCTGAATTTGATCAGGAGTCTCAACCACCCCCAGCACGCCAGCAATTTGCTTCAATGCTGCAATATCAATTTGCCCTTTATTGCGAACAGTAACTCTTAAACGAGTCATACAAGTTGCTACTTCTCCAATGCCTGATTGCGCTAATTTGCTATGTATCTGCCGAGCAATTAATTGCGGATCAAAACTCATTCTGCATCTCCCATAAACTGAATAAAGAATTTAAACTCTAAATATAAATACGTGTTAGATACCAAGCCGGTGCTTTAATAATGTAATTGAGTCGACTAGTACCTCATGACTAGTATTACTAATACTAATATGCCCCATTTTACGCCCTGCTTTTGCAATTGCTTTACCATAGGAATGATATTTTGCTTCTGGCAACTCAGTTAACAAAATCTCTTCTGGAGAAATGCTATCATTTAGCCATATATCACCCAATAGATTTAACATCGCACCCTTCGATTTTAGCCCAGTAGCACCCAAAGGTAGCCCACATACGGCACGCAACTGCTGCTCAAACTGTGAGGTAGTCGCAACCTCAATTGTTATATGTCCAGAATTATGCGGACGTGGGGCGATTTCATTAATTAACAAACGACCGTCTGTAGTAATAAAGAATTCAATAGTTAATAATCCAATATAGTTTAACCCATCAACTATTACCAATGCGGCTTGCTGTGCCTTAGCTGAAATATCCGCGCTAGTCTTGGCAGGAATATAACTAACATCCAAAATACCATTCCGATGCTGATTCTCTATCAATGGATATACCGCCGAGCCAGTGTTATTACGTGCAACAATAATTGATACTTCGCTAGCCAATTGAACCATTTGCTCTAAAATACATTCGCCACCTAACTGACGATAAGCCACCTCTAATTCAGCAACACTATTAACTCGAATTTGTCCTTTACCATCATAACCCAAAGTTGAGGTTTTTAAGATCGCAGGGAAGAAATCATCTTGGACACTCACACAATCGGTAGCGTTATTAATTGCAATAAAATTAGCTGTTTCTAATCCCAAACTACGGAAAAAAGTTTTTTCTTTTAAACGATTTTGTGCAATCAATAATGCGCTAGCCGACGGATAAACTGGTGTTGATTGATTTAAATACTCAACCGCATGAACTGGCACATTTTCGAATTCAGTAGTAATAACATCACAGATACTTGCCATCTCATCTAAAGCATTATTATCACCATAACTAGCTACGATGACTTTATCTGCTACTCTGGATGCAGGACAATTAGCATCGGCTTCTAAGACGACAACTTGATAACCAAATTGCTTGGCAACCAATGCCAACATCATTCCCAGTTGACCACCACCTAGAATACCCAAACACTTTGGAGGTAAAATAATACTATTCATTAAAGATTACTCACTAACATCAGGTAATGACATAGCTAATACTGCTTCAGTTTGCTGTTGACGATAATCATGTAATAATGAAGCAAGATTGTGGTTGTAACGCGCCAAAATTTGTACGGCTAAAAGCCCAGCATTGGTAGCACCTGCTTCACCAATTGCAAGCGTTCCAACAGGGATACCTTTTGGCATCTGTACAATTGAGTGTAACGAATCTACACCTTTAAGATAACGCGAGGGAACAGGAACGCCCAAAACTGGGACTATCGTTTTAGCAGCAACCATACCAGGCAAATGAGCAGCACCACCAGCACCCGCAATAATAACTTTGATTCCACGCTTTTCTGCGGCTTCAGCATATTCAAATAATAGATCAGGTGTTCGATGTGCTGACACCACCAATGACTCATAGTTAACACCAAACTGCTGTAAAACCTTAACTGCATTTTGCATTACTTCCCAGTCAGAAGTACTGCCCATAATCACACCAACTTCAATCATTTCAGCTCTCTTTAGAATCATAAAGTCACCAGTATACCATACCAGACTAACTGATTTCGTGGCGATTTATTGCCTTAGTTGTGCCTAGGAAGTAAAATCTATGGTAAAATCTATCTTGAAAGGTTGGGTAGGCAATCGCGACTAATTTAATTTAGTCGAGGAAAGTCCGGACACCACAGGATAACAGTGCTGGGTAACGCCCAGGGGTCGTCTGACGACTACGGAAAGTGGCACAGAAAATATACCGCCAAGAAATTGGTAAGGGTGAAAAGGTGTGGTAAGAGCGCACCGCATTTTCAGTGATGAAAATGGCAGGCAAAACCCCACTCGGTGCAAGACCAAATAGGCCTAACTTGATTCTATCCTGATCGTTTAGTTTGGCGGGTAGGTTGCTTGAATTCATGAGTAATCATGAATCTAGATGAATGATTGCAGCGGAAACATTCCGACACAGAA
>RXKA01000154.1 GCA_003962985.1 Pseudomonadota bacterium
AATCAACTTTCCCGAATTTAGTTTCAATTAAATTAGAAACAAGTTTAGCATCATCTTCATTAAATCTCTTATAGGTTTTTAATACATCTTTTAATAAAACCTTGGATTGCAATGTAGAAAAATTACATATAGCACAAGTCTGATTATTAAAGCAAGAATTTAAATACTCATTGATAAGATGTTTTTTACTTGCCTGTGTATCAATATCAACATCGGGAAGAGACGCAGAAGAAATATAAATATCATTATCTATTTCTTTAATATCTGTTCTGGCGGCTGAAACGAAACGTTCGAACAACAAATCGTGCTTTAGTGGATCTACTTGAGTAACGCCAAGAGTATAGAGAACCAAAGAACCAGCGGCGGAACCACGACCGGGACCGTTTGCTATTCCATTTTCTTTACAAAATGATATTACACCGTAAACCAGTAATATGTAATCTGTAAATTTAAGTTTGCTCAATTCTGCAACTTCAAATTGTAAACGCTTTTTATAATCTTCTTTTTTATCTTTTGATATTACATTGGTTTTAACTTTCTCTAAAAATTTTTCATTGATTAGAGCTTTTAAAAGATCATCTGAAGAATAACCGGACTTCAAATTAAGCCTTATCTCAGACTCAGCGCCAATTTTAAACCTTGGCACCTTTACATAACCGAGTTTTGGAAATTCATATTTTTGAAATTTAAACATATTATATCTCAATTAGCCATTTCAACTTATTCCACACCGCGAAATTAATAATTGTATCTTTCTCGGCGTCATGTAAGTCTTCTTTATTACATTCAACATTTAATTCTCTAGCGCACGTCTCAAGGGAACTCTTTAATCCCTTTTGAATATAGTTACTATATTTAATACATTCTGAATAATAGTTATTTGTGGATATCTTAGTAATTCCGAGTTTATAAGCTTTGAATAGAGAATTCGTATCTATTAGTCTAGGTAAATAGCTGTAGTCTTTTTTAAGACCAAGCTTAGCTCTATATAGTTGATGTAGATATATGTCAAAATTATTAACATTGTGTCCGAGAACTATATATTCTGGATCAAATATATAAGACTCAAACTCTAATAAAATTGGCAACGCGGGTTTTTTTAAAACATTATATTTATTGATATCGAACTTAGTTATTCTCGCGGCATCTTCGCTAATATTCAAATCGGACCAATCAATATAATCATTTTTAACACTAATTATATCATCGCCCTTACCAATAATATAACCTAATTGCCACGGTTTATTTTCAATAGCTAAATTTACGTTTTCTGTTTCAAAATCAAATAGAATATATTTTTGTTTTTTATTATATCTTAATAAATTTGGTACCATACTAATTAGTATTAATTTGTATTCAAAGAAACATAATCGAACATAACCCAGTAAGAATTACCAGTAACGATTGGTCCTGTTCTTATAAACTCAATTGTATTAGGACCAGAATCAACGATTAATGGAATAGTTAATGTTGTATTAGCATTAATGCCACCTTGCCAGATTATCGTGCTATTAGTCAATGTTTTATGTATTAAAACTATATCATGCAAATTACCAGTCGGTGGCATAGTGCTACTTTGAACAACTCCGTTAATCATCCACCCACCTTTTCTAAAACCAATTTTTAATGTTGCGTTCTTTGTTTCAGAAACCACGAAGTGTAGTCTGTTGGTTCTGTCGCCATTTGTCAAAGCCCTTTCCCAATTAGATGATGGTTCATCTTGCTCAATGTGAATACTAGATGCAAGATTATTAAATCCAGAAGGATATGTTCCAGAAGTATAAAAATCATCATCTAAACCAAACCAAGATCCGGGACTAAGATCATTAATTCGATTCTCCTGTGGAAACTCATCATGAGAATTATTAATTATACCAATCAACCAATTTGTTCTAGGAGCAATAGAAATAATATAATCATGTAATAATTTAACGCCGCTATGATTTACTTCGTGAGTTCCTAATGGAGGCATATGATATTCTTCTGGTTGATGCAGAGAATAAAAGTCAGCAATTCTATGAAACATAATAGATAAATTAGTGTTTCCAGCTACTACAACTTTAGCATTAGTTATTCCCAAATCATCTATAACTGAACCATTAATAATGGATGACATATTTATTGGAACTGAAAATCTTGCATCCCAATCACCACGTCCGGGTCCGTTGGGTTGATGGCAATAAGCGCAATTTGCATCTGTATATGATTTAAAGCGGTGCTCTAAAGAATAGCTAGTATCATCAGCCTTAGATAAAGATGGTATTCCATTAGTAGAATACACGGGATTAGAAAATACTCCAAGTGCTGATAAATCAATAAGCTGATTAACTATTTGTCCTAATTCATTAGTGATAGTGGTATTCAACTGTCTGTCGCTAAATCCTAATACGAAATTAGGTGTGCTATTATGACAAGTAGAACATTCACTTCTAGCCGGAAAATGCCAAGGAGTAGGATCAATTATTCCAGAACGATCTACATTAATAGTAATATCTAATCCTTGATCCGGAACAAGAGTAGCATTTAACTGATCGGAATCCCACCGATATGTAAGTCCATAAGCACCATTTGTTGTTACAACAATAAATCTGGTTTCCAAATTAAATTGCGAATTAGGATCATTTTGAATTAGATTGTATTTAAAATTTTTGATAAATACACTACCCGGCGGGAAAATATAATTTTCGGAAGTTCTTGTGATAGAAGTATTTGCGGGAAGGAAAAACCATCTTGATTTAATTGCATTATCTGACCAAAAAGTATTAGCAACATCATATGGAAGGATGCCTGACTTGAATTCTAAAGTAGATACATTATCAAATAAACCAGTGTCGGCTAGTGTATTTGGTACTCCAATTGTAACATTGGCAGGAACAAGCTTGCTTATTGTTCCCGGGGACAAACATCCAATTAAAATATCACCAGTTACAGGATTTAAATAAATTTCACTGGGAGACGCTTCTGAAACAGCGATTCTTTCGACTTTAAACTGGGGGGTTAGAGAAATAGCCCAAATATTTTTAGAAATATAATCTGCGCATAAATATTTACCTTTTAAATATGGATATTTATTTCCATGATAAACAAAACCACCAATAATACAATTACCTATAAAACGAGGATCGTACCCTATTGCTATTGCGGAATGCGGATATGTCCAAACTGGCCCAACATAATTCAAAATATTATGATTGCTAATTGCTTCTTTGAATGTAGTAATTTCATTGCCCTCATAACCATTCCATCCATAATTTCCACCTTTTATAACTTTATTAACTTCTTCCCAGCGAACGTTTCCAACGTCACCAAGCCATAAATCACCATTGGTATCAAAAGACATACGATGAGGATTGCGAAACCCTACCGCCCAAAATTCTGTTCTTACTGTAAACGGATCTACTGGGTATCCATTAAAAGAAGTGATCCCAATGTATGGATTATCATTTGGAATTCTATAATGAGCAATCGTTGCAGAACTCGGATTTGGTAAAAGATTTGTTGGTAATTCATCAACATCTATTCTCATCACTGCCGAGAAAAATTTATTCGTGATGATTTGCGTATTCCTTAATACTCCGTTTTGACCTCCTTCATCCCCAAGAGAAACATATAAATATCCATCGGGGCCAAATGCCAGTGCGCCGCCAGTGTGTTCTTGTGACGTATCAACCTGATCTATTAAAACAGTTTTACTAGATGCAATAATTTTATCGGTATTAGTGTCAATTTGCCATCTAATTAATTTATCTGACATATTGCCTGCCAGCTTATTTGTCTCTGTACCGAAGGTAAAGAGGTATGGTTTTGTAGGGTGAAACGCCATGCATAAAAATCCACTATCAGCGACGTAAAAAGTATTAGCTACATTGTCAAGAGCGACAACTTTATTCGTTGGGTTATTTAGATTAACAAATGTTAATTGCCCATATCTTCCCTGAACATATAATAACGGATCTCCGAAAGCATTAGTTCTTACTCTCATTGTAACAACAGAATTCGGATATGAAAATGTTAGTCCGGGAAACGCTGTTTCAAGAGAATATCCGACTACTGGAGCAGTGTCAGGAAATGGCGAAGTGAAAAATTGCGCGTTTAATTGCAGAAGCGCAAAAAAAAGTGATATAATAATTGATGTATATTTCATATAATTACTTGTCTAGTGTATCAAGAAAGCAGAAGTTGTCAACGCTGTAATGGTCAAGTCCCGGCTTATCAGTCTTTGTTCTATTATTTATACACCTAATTATTTGGTGTTTTAATAAATCTTCTTTTTTATAATAATAACAAGTTTTTGATTGAACTGTATTAAATTTCAAAGAAGAATTAAAATTGTTTATTGCATTCAATATAATTGAATCGAATGGTAAATCATGATTTTCTACTAAAAAATTGGGGGTTGTGAAGGAGAAATCTGGAAAACATATAGACTTATATTTTAATATATTTCTAGCGATAAAACTAGAATAGAATGGAAAAGATATAGCTAAGTTATTGCTCCATAAAGTTTTAAGAGTTTCCCAGTCAATTCTTGGATTATAATAAAAACCATCACACGCTGCTTTAGTTGCTATTTTAACTAAATCTGCATAGCCATTACTATTTAAGCACCAAATTATTACATTCGATTCCGTATTTATACTCTCTTCTGTTTTATCATTCATGTCACTACAGACACAAACTTTATAACCAAATCTTAATTCTATATTGTACTTTGATAAATTTTCATAAGCCTGAATAAATCCAGACATAGAAGTATCTACAAGATTAACATATGGTAACTTATGCTTGCGGGCAATCGAGACAATTGATGCTGGACCTTTACCAATCAATTCATTTCCATCCTTATCCTTGTCGTCCTCAAGTGTTAGGATAGATTGGCCTAATGAAAAATGGCTTGTAAATAGAAATTCCATGTTATTTTCCGCTACTACCATAACCAGAATCATTGCGATTTGTCAATGGCAATTCAGAAACTTCTGATAATTCAAATTGACCATATTCTTCAAATACGATCTGCGCCGGACGGTCGCCTATATTAACTACTAAATCTTTTTCTTTATCAGTATTTAAAAGAACAATCCCGACTTCTCCGGTGTAGTTTTCGTCAATTACTCCAGCTAGAACATGACCACCACTCTTAAACGCCATTCCAGAACGGTCACGAATAGAGCCGTAATATCCGAAAGGGGGTTTTAATGAAATACCAGTCTTGATAAGTTTTCTTTCTCCCGGTTTCAAAGTAGCATCTTCAATAGAATACAAATCATACCCTGCATTTCCTTCTGACCTTGCTGGAATTTGGGCCGCTGGGTCTAGTTTCTTAATAAGAAGTTTTGGCTTAGATGAGGTCGGTGCATCTGTGTTTTGATGCGAAATAAGTTGTTTCTTTAATTCATCAAGAATAGTTTTGCTCCCGCCAGTTAAATTTAACATCTTTTCTAATTCCTCGATTCTTTTAGAAGCATCAGAAATAACGTTATTTTCATGCGAGGCTTTGATTTTCATATATAATTTTTCAGCCAGCAATAATAGGAAGTGTAATATTTGTATTTTCATAAAAAATCTTCTTCGGTTTTTCCATTACTTAACGGTACATCATTATGGGCACAGCACCCTGAAAAATAACGTCTTTCAAGTGTCAAACCATTTTTCTCTTCTAGTTTATGATTCGATCTTTCGATAATTTTGCCTTTATCATCAACTAACACATAGAATGAAAATGGAAACTTATATGGACAATAATACTTAGGAGTTCCATCTGCTTTCAATTCTCCGGGTCTAGTCACTCCTTTGCCGCACATTAAAATACCGCCGAAAGTTCCGTCTCTCAAGAATCCTTTGTTGTAGGCTAAATTATCTTTAATATTTTCTTCGGTGAAAGAATCTATTTTAGATTGATAGTTTTCCATACGAGCAATAAAATCATAATATTGCTGCATATCTTTAAGCTGAAATGTTTGTTTTTTATTATGCGCGACCATGATGAAATCAACGGTCGATTTAAGTAAATCTAATTCTGGATATAACGTTTTAACAGCTAATAGGTATGATAAAGCCTGTGTGCTATTTGCCATTTCTTGCTCAGAAAATAGTTGTTTTTGTGTTTTTAAATCTATAATTTTAACATAAAGAGATCCATCTTCATGTCTAAATAATGCTGACCTATCTAAAAATCCTTTGATAGATAGCTTATCGGTTTTTATATTAAATTCTAATTCTGGCTCAAGCATTTTTTCATGCCCTAAAAGCCAAAAATCATAAGATAAATAACATTTTAAGTAAGCTAAACACTTATCTAAATTATCTGTAGTAAATAGATTATGTTTTTTTAATTTAATCTCAAAGAGTCTCTTAATTGATCTAGGATATTTTTTATTATTGAGTATTTTACTTAC
>RXKA01000199.1 GCA_003962985.1 Pseudomonadota bacterium
AAAAATACAACACACAAAACAACACAACGATCATATCTCCCTCCATTTACCAGAGCGAAAGCTCTGGCATTAATGGGGTTATACAAACATATTTAAACCTATTCTCAATCCTAACCTACATTTATTACGTACTACAGCATAAAAAGCAATAGAACAAAATGCTTCTAGTGTGTTTATATTCTATTCGATAATATTTATTAATGTAAATAAGTTTCACTTATACAATAAATGATGAGCTACCACAATAGATAAACAAATTTACATCAATGATAGATACATTGAATGCTATAATAGCGTGTTAATAATCTTATAAGTCTTTAATGGTGTATACACAAAAATTCCAATTATCAATCCGTGATATAAATTATGCTAACCATATGGATCATTTAGCGTTATTGAACTATTTACATGAAACAAGAGTGCGATTCTTGCGTGAACATGGTTATAGTGAATTAGATGTAGATGGCAATGGTAGTGGGTTGGTTGTGGTGAATTTGCAATGTAGCTATCGTAAAGAATGTTTCTATGGTGATTTATTAACAGTTAATATGACCTTACAGGTGCTTAGTCCAACCAAATTACAATTTAAATATCAAATTTATAATAATGATGTACTTAGTGCAGAGAGCGAAATATTGGTTGTCTTTTTAAATAAGAATAAAAAGATTATTCCAATTCCTGAATATTTGATAAATATAGCTACAATGAATATTGTATAGTGTGGGCTATTATAGTTAAGCAGAAGAATGAAGTTTATTTATTAGCAATGTAAGATGTGGTAAAATCCTTACTGAAAAAGATATTATTAAAAAGGAATTTAATATGGCTGATTATGGTTTAATGGCAAATGCGGTAAGAATGTTGTCAGCAGATAGCGTTGAAAAAGCTAAGTCTGGACATCCTGGTGCTCCTATGGGTATGGCTGAAATGGGAGTTGTATTGTGGCGTGATCACATGCGCCATAGTCCAATGAATCCTAATTGGCTAAATCGTGATCGATTTGTTTTAAGTAATGGTCATGCATCTATGTTGCAATATAGTTTATTGCATTTAACTGGTTATCAAGTTTCAATAGATGATTTGAAAAACTTCCGTCAATTTCATTCTAAAACACCAGGTCATCCAGAATATCGTTATACTCCTGGGGTTGAGACAACAACTGGTCCTTTAGGGCAGGGTATTACTAACGCGGTAGGTATGGCGTTGGCTGAAAAATTATTAGCGAAAAAATATAACCGTGATCACTATAATATTGTTGATCATTATACGTATGTCTTTTCTGGTGATGGTTGCTTGATGGAAGGTATTTCCCATGAAGCATGTGCATTAGCTGGAACATGGGAATTAGGTAAACTAGTTGTACTATATGATGATAATGGTATCTCGATTGATGGTGAAGTTGAGGGTTGGTTTAATGAAGATATTCATAAACGCTTTGAATCTTACAATTGGCAAGTGATTGGTCCAGTTGATGGTCATAATGCTGAAGAATTATCATTGGCGATTAAAAAAGCTAAAGCAGTGCATAATAAACCTAGTTTGATTATTTGTAAAACTGTAATAGGTAAAGGTTCTCCTAATAAATCAGGTAAAGAAGATTGTCATGGTGCTCCTCTTGGTGCTAGTGAGCTTGAATTGGTGAGAAAAGAATTAGGTTGGGATTATGCTCCATTTGAAATTCCACAAGCTGTTTACGATGACTTTGATTGCAAAGGTGTTGGTATGCGTGCTGAAAATGAATGGAATCAAATGTTCATGGAATACCAATCTCGTCACCATGAGTTAGCTACTGAATTATTAAGAACTAGCACTCATGAATTACCAAAAAATTGGGATAAGATTGTTGCTGATGGTATTCGCTTAGTAAATGATAAACAAGAAACTATTGCTACACGTAAAGCATCACAAAATGCGATCGAATATTTTGCGAAACATTTACCAGAATTTTTTGGTGGCTCAGCTGATTTGACAGGTTCTAATTTAACGCGTTGGAGTACAGCGGTTACATTGTCTGAGGAAAATCATTTCACTGGTAACTATGCTTCATATGGTGTGCGTGAATTTGGTATGTCAGCAATCATGAATGGTATTTTCTTACATGGTGGCTTACGTCCATTCGGTGGTACGTTCTTAATGTTCTCTGAATATGCTCGTAATGCATTACGTATGGCAAGTTTAATGAAAATTGCTCCAATTTTTGTTTATACTCATGATTCAATCGGTTTGGGTGAAGATGGCCCAACTCATCAACCTGTTGAGCAAATCGCATCATTACGTTTAATTCCGAATATGAATGTATGGCGTCCATGTGATACAGTTGAAAGTATGGTTGCTTGGGCTAGTGCAATTGCAAATACACAAACACCATCTTCATTAGTATTTTCTCGTCAAAATCTAAAATTTATGGCTCGTAATTCAGACCAAATTAATAACGTCTTTAAAGGTGGTTATGTATTGGTTGATGGTGGTAGAACACCTGATTACGTGTTGATAGCTACAGGTTCAGAAGTGGAATTAGCGGTAAATGTTGCAAGTAAATTGAAAGAATCTGGTAAAACGGTGCGTGTAGTATCAATGCCATCGACAAATGTATTTGATAAGCAAGATGCAGCTTATAAAGCTGAGGTTCTTGGTGGTGGTAAAAAAATGGTGGCAATTGAAGCTGGTTTGGCTGATAGTTGGTATAAATATGTTGGTCTTGATGGAACAATTATTTCAATTGATTCATTTGGTGAGTCAGCGCCTGCCGCAAAATTATTTGAACATTTTGGTTTTACAGTTGATGCTGTTTTGGCAAAACTGGTATAATTTAGTATAAATTGATTTTAATTAATTGGAGTTTTTAAAATGGCTAAAATTAGAATAGCAATTAATGGTTATGGTCGTATTGGTCGCAATGTTTTACGTGCATTATTTGAGTCTAAAAGAACAGATGAATTTGAAATTGTTGCTGTAAATGATTTAGGTTCAGATTTAGAAGTACAAGCATTAATTACACAACGTGACACGGTACAAGGTTTCTTCCCTCATGAAGTTAAAGCGGTTGAGAATGGTTTGACTGTCGATGGTCAATTGATTCAATTCTTTGCAGAGCGTGATCCAAAAAATCTACCATGGAAAAATTTAGCAATTGACGTGGTTATGGAGTGTACTGGTGTATTTAATTCAAAAGCCAAAGCTAGTGCTCACCTTGAAGCAGGTGCTAAAAAAGTTGTATTGTCAGCACCTGGTGAAAAAGATGTTGATGCAACAGTTGTATTTGGAGTTAACCACTCAATTTTAACTAAAGATATGACAGTAGTTTCAAATGCATCTTGTACTACTAACTGTTTGGCACCAGTTGCTAAAACATTAAATGATACAGTTGGTATTGAAACTGGTTTGATGACAACGATTCATGCATTTACAAATGATCAAGTATTGACTGATGTTTATCACAAAGATGCTCGTCGTGCGCGTTCTGCAGTTATGTCAATGATCCCAACTAAAACTGGTGCAGCTGCTGCAGTTGGTTTAGTATTACCTGAACTTAAAGGTAAATTGGATGGTTTAGCTGTGCGTGTGCCTACTATTAATGTATCATTAGTAGACTTGACATTTACTGCTAAACGTGAAACTACTAAAGATGAAATTAACGCCGTAGTAAAAGCTGCTTCAGAAGGTGCATTAAAAGGTATCTTAGGTTATAATGAATTAAAATTAGTTTCAATGGATTTTAATCATACAACTGTATCATCAACATTTGATGCAACTCAAACTCGTGTGGATGGTAAATTGGTGAAAATATTTGCTTGGTATGACAATGAGTGGGGCTTCTCAAACCGTATGTTAGATACAGCTAAAGCTTTATTTAATGCTAACTAATATTTAAATTTGAGGTTACGATGTTCAAGAGACTATTTAGTTTTTTCTCTACTAGTATCGCGATTGATCTTGGTACAGCTAATACACTAGTTTATATGGCTGGTAAGGGAATTATTCTTAATGAGCCGTCAATGGTGGCATTGGCAATTGATAAAAATGGTATAGGTAAACGTATCTTGGCAGTTGGTCAGGAGGCCAAAACTATGCTAGGAAAAACTCCTGGTCAAATTGAGATTGTGCGCCCAATGAAAGATGGTGTGATTGCAGACTTCAATATCACTGAACAAATGATTAAGTATTTCATTAAGAAAGCTTCAAAAAATGTTCGTTTGATGTCTGTGCCACCCACAATTGTAATTTGTGTTCCTTGTGGTTCTACGCAGGTAGAGCGTAGAGCCATAAAGGATTCTGCATTTGCCGCGGGTGCGCGTAATGTGGAAATTATTGAAGAAGCACGAGCTGCTGCAATCGGTGCAGGTCTACCTGTTGAGTCTCCACAGGCCTCAATGGTAGTTGATATCGGTGGTGGTACAACTGAGGTTGGTGTGTTATCATTAGGTGGGTTAGTTTATGCTAATTCTATCCGTGTTGCAGGTGATCGAATGGATGAAGTAATAACTAATCACATTCGCGCTAAGCATGGATTACTTATTGGTGACTCTACCGCTGAAGAGATTAAGAAGCAAATTGGTTCTGCTCATGAAAGTGGTGACAATGGCGATATGACTATTCGTGGACGTAGTGTTTATGATGGTCTACCAAAACAGATAACAATTACCTCTGAAGAAATTCGTTTGGCTTTGAGTGATGTTTTGGATCAAATTGTAGTTGCAGTGCGTCAAGCATTGGAATTAACACCGCCTGAATTGTCTGCGGATTTAATTGATAATGGGATTGTTTTAACTGGTGGTGGTGCATTATTGCGTGGGCTTGATGTGTTATTAACTGAAGTTACACATCTACATGTTAGTGTTGCCGAAGAACCGCTATTGTGTGTTGCCAAAGGTTGTGGTGCGGCATTAGAACATGTTTCATCCAATAAAGCACACTTAGGCTATTCAAAATAATGCGCTTTTATAAGTTGTGGTTGATCTTACTTGGGATTGGACTAATAGCGTTAGACAAGTTCTCGTTTATTAGTACAGTCCGAGATACTGTCGTGGTGTTCGTTGAGCGCCACGTTTCCTTATTGTTTTATCGAGTAAAAAATTATCCCCAATTACTCATTCTAAATACGACTCAACAACAAGAACTAGCACGGCAAAATGTTGAACTTAAAAAGCAGGTTGAGCAATATTCTGTCCTACTTCAGCAAACCAAGAATCAGGCACAAGATTTGAAAAATGTGCAGGGCTTGAATGCAGATGGAATGTACAATGATTTTGAACAGATTGTTGCTAAAGCTGTTTTAGATGTAAATTTTTTCATGAATAATCAGTTGTTACTTGATGTTGGTAAAAATAAAAATATCAAATTAGGTGATGCGGTGGTTAATAAAGATGGCGTTATCGGTCAGGTTGCAAACGTTAACCAATTGAACTCACAGGTAATGCTAGTTACTAATCAAGATTTTAAGATTTATGTTCAAAGTGCCAAATCAAAAGCTAAGATGTTAGCCCAAGGTGGTGGTAATAATACGATTGTTGTTAATTATATTGATAAAAATGATGACATCAAGCCTGGAGATATTTTGGAGACTACCGGCTTAGATGATGTTTATCCTGACAATATACCTGTAGCTAAAGTAGTTAAAGTTTTTTATGAAAATAACGGTTTCAATAGCGCGCTTTGTTCGCCAATTGTGAATTTCGATCAATTGCAATATGTATTGGTTTTACAAAAATGATTTCAAGCAATCTAAGGTTAGGTATTTTTCTCTTCTTGCTATTGGTTTCGCAATTTCTAATCAATAACTTTACTATATTTTATGTTGATTTCTTTGGTATCTTGCTGATAGTCTCATTAATGAGTGGTGCTTATTCATGGTCTAAAATGGTTATGTTTAGTCTCTTGGCCGATATCTTTGGACATTGGTATCTGGGAACTCACCTAGTGTCAATTGTGATTATCAGCTTTATGGTGCATAATCTGGTTAATTTTTATCGGATGTGTGGCTGGTTCCAAAGAACACTAGTAACCAATGTGTTTTTTATTGTTATGAAACTAGTTATCTTTGTGATTGATGCTATACTATCACGTACTTATGTTAGTATTAATAGTCTAATTTTTGAAATTGTTATCTGTATGCCAATTATTCAGTTGGTATTAGAAAAAATTATTATAAAAAGAACCTCAGAGTTTGTCTGGTATGATTAAGTCTCGAGTAATTGCGGCGTATGTGTTTGTTTTTAGTGTGATTGCAATATTATTATCACGCTATGCCTTTTTACAAGTATTTAGTCATAAAACTCTATTAGCTAAATCAATTAATAATTACTCCTCAATTGTAGCTACTCAGCCAGTTCGTGGAACGATTATTGATTCTGAAAGTCTAATTCTTGCAGATAACAAATTATCCTATGCTGTAGCGGTACTGCCACGTGACTCGCGCAATAATATTGAGTCAATTTTTTCTGCAATTGAACCCTATATTAATCTCACATCACTTGATAAGAAAAAATATTATAAACAATTACGAGTATCGAAAAGCTATGACTGGGTAATTATTAAAGATGATTTATCCAATGTTGAAGTTGCAAATTTAGTTGCTCATCGCTATAGTTTTCCTGAACTTAATATCTTTGCTCATACTAAGCGATATTATCCATTCCAAGATTTGTATGCACATAGCTTAGGTTATGTAGGGCGAGTAAGTCAAAATGATCAGAAGAAATTTGAATCTGCGGGTACATTATCTAATTATGTAGCTAATGATTATGTCGGTAAAAGCGGAATTGAGCAGTTTTATGAGTCATATTTACGTGGTAGTATTGGTAAAAAAGTAATTCGTACTGATGCATATGGTAATGAGGTTGGTTTAATTCAAAATATGCCTGCCAAAGATGGATATACATTACAATTAACTTTAAACAATAGTCTACAACAGAAAGCTAGCCAATTATTAGGTTCGCAAAAAGGTGCAATTGTTGCAATAGACCCACAAACTGGTGGAATTTTAGCTTTTGTATCTAAGCCATCTTATGATGCTAATTTATTCCTAGATGGGATTAGTCCTGATGATTGGGATGAGTTAAGAAATGACCCTCGCAATCCACTATTAAATCGCGCTAGTCAAGGAACTTATCCTCCTGGTTCTACATTTAAGCCTTTTTTAGCAGCGGTGGCTCTCTATTCAGGAGTACGAGCACCTGGTTATCGCTTTAATGATATTGGTTACTTTACTCTTCCAGGTTCAACACATAAGTTTAGAAATAGTGGGAATGAAGTTTTGGGTAATATTGGTATCTTGGATGCGGTGGCACATTCTTCTGATGCCTTCTTTTATAAGCTTGGTTTGGATATGGGGGTTGATCGCATGGATAAATATCTCCCTATGTTTGGTTTCGGACAAAAAACTGGTATCGATTTGCCACAAGAAAATAGTGGATTATTACCGTCACGAGATTGGAAAGCACGACGTTTTGCCAAAAATCCATACCAGAAAAATTGGTTGCCTGCCGATAGCGTAACAATGGGGGTAGGTCAAGGTTTTAATCACTATACTCCATTACAAATGGCTTTCGCAACGAGTATTTTAGCTAATGATGGTCTTGTGCGCCATCCTCATTTTCTGGCGAAGGTATTAAATAAAGATGGTTCATTAGCGATGACATATCAAGAATCTGAGACGCAGATTCCAATAAGTAAAGCTGATTTAGCTATCATCAAACAAGGTATGGTACGTGTGATGCAATCAGGTACTGGAGCAAGAGTAGGTGCTGGTATTCGTTATTCAATTGCTGGTAAGACTGGAACGGCTCAGGTAGTGGGCTTGATGCAAAATTCACGTAAAGCTAAATTTAGTGGTAGTCAATATAAAGATCATTCGTGGTTTATTGCCTTTGCCCCTGTAGAAAATCCAAAAATTGCGATTGCAGTTATTGTTGAGAATGCAGGTTTTGGGGCTGCAGTTGCAGGTCCAATTGTTCGTCAGATGTTTGATAGCTACTTGTTGAAACCTGAAAGTACGGGCAGTGAATCTTATACTTATACGAACTATAAGAAATTTGTGCCACGGGCAATTGAAAATGAGCAACATCAGGAAGATAATGAGAATGTAGAAAATAATGATGCTCAGGATAGTAGTTCCTCAGAAGGAGATGCAAATGAAGCTAACACTACGGAATAAACTTTATTTATTTATGCGTCATTTGTTGAGCTTTGACTATATTTTAATTTTTTCTTTAGTCGCATTATTTATAGTTAATGTGTTTGTTCAGTATTCAGCCAACGACCAAGTCATGACGCGGTTGTATAGTGATGTGGTATTTTTTGGCTTTTCATTTATATTAATGATGATTATTGCCAGTATCAATACTAGTCGGATCCGTTCAATGGCGATACCGCTATATATTATTTCAATTATTTTGATTGCATTAGTTTTGGTGATCGGTATTCGAGTTAATGGTGCACGGCGCTGGTTAAATCTTGGAATTAGAATTCAGCCCTCAGAATTATGTAAACTATCGGTGCCATTACTGGTAGCTTATGTATTATCAATCAAGGATAATGTATTAACCTACAAAAACTATCTGTTAGGATTTGTTTTAATTATTATTCCCTTCTTATTAATTGCTAAACAACCAGATTTGGGTACGGGTATTTTAGTCTTTTCTGCAGGTTTTTTTGTCTTATTTTTTGCTGGATTACCGTGGAAAATAATTATAAGTAGTGTAATTGCAATCGTTGCTTCAAGTCCATTGATTTGGCATTTGCTGAAAGATTATCAAAAGCATCGTATCTTGACCTTACTAGATCCGCAGTCAGACCCATTGGGTAAAGGTTATCATATCATTCAGGGAATTATTGCGATTGGTTCTGGTGGTATTTACGGTAAGGGTTATTTGCATGGAAGTCAAGTTCATTTAAACTTCATTCCAGAAAAGCATACCGACTTTGTGATTACGGTATTAGCTGAAGAGTTTGGTTATATTGGAATTATTGCGATTCTTACGTTGTATTTGTTAATTGCCATGCGTGGTTTACGAATTATGCGCTTAGCTCCAGATCGTTTTTCACAAACATTGGCTGGTAGTATTACCATGTCGTTTATTCTATATGTTTTGATTAATATGGGTATGGTTAGTGGTATTTTTCCTGTAGTTGGTGTTCCGTTACCCCTAATTAGTTATGGTGGTACAGCAACCATCGTAATAATGATTGGGTTTGGGATATTATTATCAATCGATCACCGTAATCGCTATAAAGATCCATTCCATTACAATTAGAAACTCTTATTTCTGCATTGGAGAAATAGTTTAACTCTTACATATAAAAAACGGTGAATTATCTTCACCGTTTTTAAGTTTATTTTTGACAGTTAGTTGAGCAAATTTGTTTCTTATTGTATGGTAATAACATTAATAAGTTTGCCATACCACAAAATCCCGTAATTCCTGCAAAAGTTAACCCAGCACCTACCGCACCACTCAGAATAAAGAATCCTGGATTAATCAAGAACCCTAATACTACACCAATAACAATTAATGAGCCTGCTATCATTTGTACCTGACGCATAATTGGCAATGGTGCTTTTGAGTTTTTATTTACAGTGCAACCAATACTTTTCCACGCCGAGATTCCTCCATCCAAGATCAAGACTTCATCGCGTTTTAGTTGAGCAAATTTTGTTTCGTTCATTCGTGTACGGTTACCTGATTGGCAGTGTATCACCATGATATCCATATTTTTTCCCATGATATCCATTTGTGTGGTATCAAATTTAGATAATGGTGTATTTACAGCTCCCAAGATGTGTTCGCGGTTGAATTCATCGTGTTCACGAATATCGCAGATTAAAACTTCACCATCATCATAAAGTTTTTTGAGATCGTGAGCAGAAATATAGGTAATTTTAGCCATGATAATTTCCTTAATTAAAATTATATGCAGTTACAATTGGAGTTCGATTTTGCGTTAAGTCATTAAAGTATTCATTAAATGAGATACTTAAGAATCCGCCAGCAACATTTTTTACATTAGTATAGCCCAAGTTTTGTAATGCCATCACCGCATTATAGCTACGTTGACCGCTACGGCAATGTACATAAACAGGTTGTTCACGGGGTATTTCATGGTATCTTTGACGAAGTTCGCTAAGTGGAATATGATGTGATCCCACAATTCGACCTTTCTCTAATTCTGGAGTTTCACGGATATCCAGAATATAAGCTCCTCCTTCAACTAGACTACGTAATTTATCTGGTGTTACCTGAGTAAATGAGCCATCTAATAAATTGCTCGCAACATAACCCGCCATGTTCACTACATCTTTTGCTGTTCCAAATGGTGGGGCATAGCATAATTCTAATTCAACTAAGTCACGTATGGTAGCGCCAAACTTAATTGCAGTAGCAATGACATCAATTCGTTTATCCACATTACCTTTGCCAATTGCTTGTGCACCAAGTACTTTTCCATTCTCTTTATCAAAAATAAGTTTAAAGTACATTGTATTGTTGGTTGGCATTAGACTTACTTTATCGTTAGGATTAATAACTACGCATTCATAGTTGATATTCATTTTGGTTGCTTGAATAAATCCTTCTGTTAGCCCAGTTGATGCAGCATTCATATTAAAAACTTGAATACATGATGAACCAATATAACTTGGATTGGCAAACTCTTTACCATTAATATGATCAGCAACGCCACGTCCTTGCACTTGTGCTGGCCACGCCAGTGCTAATTTAAACTTACCAGCAAATAACTTGGCATCAACTTCAACAGCATCACCAATCGCATAAATATCCTTATCATTAGTTTGGCATACGTCATCTATAGCGATAGCACCAGTTGTACCTAAGTTTAAACCTGCAGACGCTGCTAGTGATGTTTCTGGTGCTACACCAATTGCCATTACAACGATATCTGCTGCAACTTTGTTACCAGATGCTAGAACCACGGTATCTTGTTCAAAATGTGTTACTTTGTCATTAACTATCAGATTGATTCCATGGTCATGCATCTCCTTGTGTAAAATCTGTACCATATCATAATCAAAGGTACGGAGAATTTGCGGCATCGCTTCAATTAAACTAACATTATATCCTGATTCGCGTAAATTTTCTGCGACCTCAACACCAATAAATCCACCACCAATTACAGCAATGTTTTGCGATTTGTCATGTAGTGCACGATGTAGTCGTTCTATGTCTGTAACATTACGCACAGTAAAAACATTCACTAAATCAATTCCAGCTATCGGAGGTACAATTGGTTTAGCTCCTGGCGCTAAGATTAATTTGTCATAATTTTCTTCATATGAATTACCAGATATGAGGTCCATAACCGTAATGGTTTTTCTATCGCGATTGATGGCAATAACTTCACTTTGGGTTTTAGCAATAATATTATATTGTTTCAAAAACTTTTGTGGTGACATCAAGACTAATTTTTCACTTGAGGAAATGTGACCACCTAAAAAATATGGTAGGCTGCAATTGGAAAATGATACGTGCTCGCCACGTTCAAACATAATGATTTGATCATCCTCGCTCAATCTTCTTAATCGTGCTGCAGTAGATGCACCACCAGCTACTCCACCAACAATAATAATTTTACGCGACATATTGATATCTTTCTAAATAATTCTGCTGGAGTTATTTTAGTTTATTCTAATATATAAAGTCAAATTTATTTTGGTAATTAGCCAATAAAAGGTAGTCAGCATTTATCGGGGGAATATTTATAATAGCTTTTGTTATTAACTGATATAATACAGAGACTAATACATTTGTCATAACCAAACTACCATTTGGGGGTTATAAGGATAGTTGCTGTTTGCTAATTATTTTACTATACCAATAAAAAATACACGAGGCAATACTTAGGAATAAAATTGATCCACTCATTACATATATCCCCACGCCAAAAACTTCTCCAATAAATGATGCACACAATGCAGAGAAAAAAATCTGAAAAAATCCGATTAATCCAGAACCACTACCAGACCTATCTGGATTTAAAGAAATGGCTGCAGGTATTCCTAATGGTAAAATGAAACCATTAGAAATAGCTAATAATGACATTGGGATTATTAATTGGAGTGCATTAGAAATATATTTTAACAATGGGATGATAAATAATAATACAGCACCGGATAGAAAGAATAAACATCCTACTGTTAATGATACTTCTATTCCATAACTAGATTTTAATTTTTTACTCAATATATTTCCAATATAAATACTAATAGCTAAAGGAATATAAAAGAAACCGACTTCTCTAGAACTATAATGTAAGGTATTAATAAAAATAAATGGGGACTGGGTAAGATATATAAACCACGCACCATAAACACTAAATACAATTACAGTTAATCCCCAAAATCGTAAATTCTTAATTATTACAAAGTAATCATAAAATATTGAACTAATAGAAAATTTTTTTTGTTCTTTTTGTAATGTTTCAGGAAGATCTCTCATTAAAAATAGTAATAACAATCCAAATGTTCCAACAAAAATAAAACTAGCTTTCCAGCTAAAATAACTTACCAAATAACCACCAATTATCGGTGCAATTGCAGGTGATGCAGCAACTAATGGATAAATAATATTATACACATTCGTGATTTTATTTTGTGGAAATATGTCTGCGATAATAGTTCTACCGAGAACTAATCCTGAACAAGCACCAATAGCCTGTATTAATCTAAAAAATAATAAGATATAAATACTATGCGCAAATGCACTTCCTAAACTGCCTATAATATAAAAGCATACACCTGTGATAATAATTTTTTTTCGCCCTATTTGATCTGACAACGGACCATAAATCAACTGAAACACAGCTAACCCAAATAGAAAAATACCAATTGTTTGTTGAAGTCTAACAGAGTTAACCTGAAAATAACTGGACATCGATGGCATTGCTGGCAAATAAATATCTGATGCTAAAAGCCCCATCATACTTAGCATGGTTAAAATGGAAATTGCTTTAAATTTGCTGTATTGTATATTAATGGATAAATCTTTCATGAAGACAAAATCCTTTCGTAATATTGGTTATAGTTAATATTTTCATTGTATTGGCACTTTATATCTAATAACATTGGAATTAAAGTATAAAATATTCTTCCAGCAATTCTATTTTTTCTGTTTAACATGTAGAAGTACTTTTATAGCAATGATATAATGGTAACCTAGAAATATAATTAAAACTCTAGATTTTTCAGTTCATGATTATAACAATGTTTCTGGCTTTTTAAATCAGGGTAATCCCCTGATTCGATTAGTAGTCTCACCATATCAAGGATATTTAATTCATGCATATAAACGACGTTGAAGAATTAATCTTACAACTAGACTCACCAGCTCATTTAAAAGATGCAAAAACAGGTAAATATCTAATTAACAATAAATTGCATGCTGATATTTATGGATTTGAAGACTATAGTGAGTTAAATGGTATGACTATTTATGATTTAGATAATATTATGCATCCATACTGGGGGAATAACGCACAAGAAATGAGTAATATTGAAATGTACGTTAGAACTTCAAATAGAAGTGTTCGTAAAGACTCTAGAGTTTGGTTGGATATAAATGGTCATATTTGGGTGCATAATATGGTAAAAATCCCTATACATGACGCTAGTAGGAAAATAATTTCTATTCTTACTATTGCAAGTACTTTGAATTCAGAATTATCATTAAATGAAAAATTAAATATATATAGAGAATACTATAAATCATCTTCACAAGCTATTAAAAAATTTCTAGAATATCATAATATATTGCAGTATTTTAATTCACTACCAACCATGGCAGAACTCAATGTCTTAATCGCAAAAAAAGAATTTATTAATAATAAATTAATAGCTCAACATTTAGGATTATCCATCAAAACTATAGAAACGCACATTAGTCATTTATATCAAAAATCAACTAATCTTGAGCAAGTTGTTTATTTATTGAGAGCTACACAACGTTAACAATTAATATTACGTAAAGATTAAATTAAAGATGGATCATTTATATCTGTATCATAATAGGATGTTTGTAAATAATCGGTGTAATCATAAGATACTGTTTATGACTATCTCTGGTGAATTAACTACATTGTCGGTAGATATAATCTTATCTAGTGTCTGATGGCAATTACAAATTATTAAGTAATATATTAATTGATGAGCTAACTGCTGTGGATGAATTGTTTGCGGACATTGAGTTATTTATGCGAAAATTACCACCTATTTTGCTTGGTTATTTTATATTGGAGGTATTATGTCAGACAAACCAATTCTTTTTATTATCTCAGGTGCTTGTTCATTGGGATCTCAAATTGCATTAGAATGGTTACAAATACCATATCAAGTATGCATCACAACTCCAGAAATCCGTCAAACGGTTGAGTTTCGTAGCGTAAATCCCGCGGGTAAAGTAGGCGCTCTAAAAGATGGCAATAATGTAGTAGGTGAAAACTTAGCCATTTTATTGTATATTGCTGATAACTACGACATTAGTGAGCGTGTTCCATTAACAGAGAATGGTGGACGTGAACAAATTTATCAATGGCTATCATATCTCTCATCAACATTGCATCCAGCGTTTCAACATTTTAATTATCCTACACGTTTTGTTGATGAAGACGATGCGGAAGAATTCCGTTCGTTAGCATTGAATAGATTACACATTCAGTTAAGTTATATTAATAATAGTATTAATCAGTATGGTTATTTTATTGGTGAGAAGGCATCGATAGTTGATGCACAGGCATTTGCGCTATTGCGGTGGTGTTATAAAGCTAATCGCGGTGATAATTTAGTTGATATTAGTGCCTATCCACGCCTACAGCAGTTTTTTGCCAACATGCAAGCGCTTGAGGCAGTGAAAAATGCATTAGCGATTGAATTGGAACAAGTCGAAATGTTACAAAATAGTCAATTTGCGGGCTATTTCACAATTAAGGTTTAATATTATTAAAGTTATACATAATAGTCTTTTGAGGTTTTAATGAAGAGAATAATTAGAAACAGTAATGCAGCAGTTGGAAGTTACTTAGTTAATGAATTGACACCGATGTTTAGACGACAATATTTGCGAGCAGATATTGGTGCGGCAATTGCGTTAGTCTTTGTAGCAATTCCATTGTCTTTAGCGGTTTCATTTGCAACAGGCGTTAGTCCACAGGTTGGTTTAATTTCTGCGGTAATTGGTGGTATTCTGGGTGCTTTATTTGGTGGTTGCCGTCTGGGTGTAACTGGACCTGCTATTGCGATGTCGGTGTTATTAGCCGATACCATCAATAATTTTGGTTTTACTGGGTTATTGATTGTTGGTGTGGTGTGTGGTATTTTACAAATTACATTTGGGGTTCTACGCCTTGGACGCCTATCTAAATATATTCCAATGTCATTAGTTTTGGCTTTTGGAGCGGGTATTGGTTTCTTATTGTTGTTTCAACAGTTACCTTTGATGTTTCAGCTACATACTGATAATGATCGTACTGTTCTAAGTGCCTATGAAAATTTACACTTATATGCTCAACACGTTAGTTCTGCTGGTGTTTTATTGGCGTTATTGACTGTTGCTATTTTGGCAATTGTGCCACGGTTTTTACCACGTGCATATGCGTTTTTCTTTGCAGTGTTGATTCCAACTGCAATCTCTTTGTTATTAGGTTTAAAACTGCATGTAGTAGGTGAAATTCCGCATGATTTAATTCATGCACATGGGATTAGTTTTTCTGGTGTAACTGATGTTCATAAACTAATTATTACGGGTATTGAAGTATTTATCTTAGCTTCGCTTGAAACTTTATTATCAACTAATGCAGTTGATTTGATGGGTAAAGGTGATTTGCATAATCCAAATCAAGAATTAATTGGTCAAGGTATTGCAAATATTGGGGTAGCAATTTTTGGTGGTATTCCTGTAACTGGTGTAGTAGCACGTTCGTCAGTTAACGTTTTAGCAGGTGCCAAAACTCGTCGTGCGGCGATATTTCATGCCTTAATTATCTTTGCAATTGTCTATTTTGCCCCACAATTAATTGAGATTATGCCAATTGCGGTTTTATCTGGTATCTTGATTGCAGCGGCATTTAAAATGATGAATTTTAAACAAGTCGTTGATTTATGGAAAGGTGATCGTTTAGAAGTTGTGGTATATTTCATTACCTTCTTTGCGATTATTGGCTCGGATTTAATCGATGGTATTCAAACAGGGCTCCTCGCAGCATTTATCATTGTTGGGGTGAAAATGCTACGTACCAAGGCAGAAATAAAATTATGGACTAATAATAATGTATTACGTGTTGGATTGACGGGTAATTTGACCTTTATGTCTTATGAGCGCTTAGAACAAATCCGTGATTATGCTGCCTCAGAAAAAGATATTCATTTTGTAGTTTTTGAATTTAGTATGTTACATAATTTGGATAGCAGCGGAGCAAAACACCTAATTAGTATCGCTGAAGAATTAAATGAAATGAATATTACTACCATCTTCCATGGTGCTAAAGATGAACAAGTTGAAGTATTAAAGGCTAATACATTTGAAACTATTCCGTATGAATTAACCATTACCGAATATCAAATCAAAGATATTTTGGAGAAATCTGGTTTTACCCATTCTGCTACCGATGTTTTACGTCACGGTATTACCAAATATGTAACAAACTATGCTAAAGATAATAAGAAATTGTTAGATACATTGGCGCAAGGGCAAAAGCCACATACGTTATTAATTACTTGTTCGGATAGCCGCTTAAATCCTAATGCATTTTTATCCGCAAATATTGGTGAGATATTTATCGTCCGTAATGTTGGTAATGTCGTACCGCCTTATATGCCAGATAATGTGTACAGTGAAATTGCCGCAATTGAGTATTCAGTAGCTGAATTGGGTGTACGCAATATCGTAATTTGTGGGCATACAGAATGTGGTGCGATTAAAGCCTCATATGCCGCATTAGATGAAAAGTTAGGCTATGTTGGTTTAGATAATTGGTTGGGTCTAATTAAAGATGGATTTAGAAATAACAAGCCTAAAGATGCACAAGAGGGCGTTAAATTTAATCTGATGCACCAAGTTGAAAATCTTAAAACTTATCCTAAGATTGGTGCCATGATTGCAACTAATCAGATTACGGTCAATGCATGGATTTATGATGTTCATTCTGGTCATGTACTTGAATGGAGTGATAAACAACAAGATTTTGTACAAATAGTGTAAATTAAGTAAGAACGAAAAGAGTATATTAATGTGGTTAACTAAGGTTTCAATTAAAAATCCTTATCTGGCAACAGTTATTATGTTGGCACTAGTTATTTTAGGTCTAGTTGCATTAAAGCAGATTTCTGTTGAAGAGTTCCCAGATATCAAATTTCCTTATGTAGTTGTTACAACTAATTATAAGGGAGCATCACCAGAGGTAATTGAAGCAGATATTAGTCGCCCGATGGAGGAAGCCTTAAACACCTTAAATGGTATTAAGGCAATTCGTTCTTACTCTTTTGAAGGATCTTCAACGGTTGTTGCTGAGTTTAATCTTAATGTTAATCCAGATGTGGCGGTACAAGATGTACGTGATAAAGTATCAGTAGTTGCGGCTGGATTTCGTAAAGAGATTGACAATCCATTAGTATCTCGTGTTGACATGCAACAAGAGCCAATGATGTCATTGGTCATCAATTCAAATGATGATAGTATGGATTTACGCGATATTACTGAGTGGGTGAATCAGGTTGCAAAGAAAAAACTACAAACTGTATCTGGGGTTGGTGATGTACAAGTTGTCGGTGGGGTTGCACGGCAAGTACGAATTAATGTAGAACCATATAAATTACAATCATTAGGTTTATCAATTACCGATGTTGCACAAGCTGTTAAACTTGCGAATGACAATTATCCTGCTGGTGATGTGCAAACGGATACTCAAAAAGTAAATGTGCGTTTGAATGGTCGTTTAAAGTCACCGCTTGACTTTGCCAATGTCGTAATTGCCTATCGTAATAATGTTGCGATTAAAGTGAGCGATGTAGCAACAGTTACTGACGGTCAAGATGAGTTAAATAGTTTAACACTGGTTGATGGACACCGTGCCGTTGGTTTAGATTTACGTCCCGCAGATAAGGCGAATGTTGTTGAGGTTGCCGATGGTGTTTATAAGGTTTTAGCAGAATTAAATAAAACAAAACCAGCTGGAATCCAAATTAAAGTTAGTGTTGATAAATCACAGCATGTTAAATCATCATTACGTGATGTTGGACAAACATTGGTAGAGGGTGCTCTTTTAACTATTTTAATTGTTTTTCTATTCCTTCAATCATGGCGTTCAACCGTTATTACTGGTCTGACTTTGCCAATAGCTTTGATCGGAACTGTTTTTGCCATCTGGGTTTGTGGTTTCACTTTAAATACGATGTCGTTAATGGCATTATCATTATCAGTTGGATTATTGATTGATGATGCAATTGTTGTCCGTGAAAATATTGTCCGCCATTTGCATATGGGTAAGTCACATTTTCAAGCGGCATTGGATGGTACAAATGAAATCGGTTTAGCTGTGTTAGCTACGACCTTGACGATTATTGCGGTCTTTTTACCAGTTGGTTTTATGCAGGGGATTATTGGTAAATTTTTCTTCCAATTTGGTATTACGGTTGCAGTATCTGTATTGATTTCTTTATTTGTTAGTTTTACTCTTGATCCGATGTTATCTAGTATCTGGCATGAGCCTAAAGATGGTGGTTGGCTAGGCAAATCATTTATTGGAAAATGGTTAGCGAAATTTGAGCGTTGGTTTGAAGCATTAATTAGTTGGTACGAACGGTTTATTCGTCGTGCATTGACTTATCGGAAAACCACCCTAGTTATAGCACTGGGTATTTTACTTGGTAGTTTTATGTTGGTACCATTGATAGGAGGTGAGTTTATGCCTGCTTCCGATAGAGGTAAATATGTTGTTAATTTTAAAACTTCAATCGGTTCAAATATATTTTATACTGAGGGTAAGGTTAATCAAGTAAGTTCATTATTGCGTAAAAATATTCCAGAAATTATAGATATTACTGGTGGAGTTAATAAAAATTTTGGAGATAGTAGTAATAAAGCAACTTTGACTATTGATATTGGTGATAAACGTACTCGCTATAAGAATATTGATCAGGTAATGGCAGAAACCCGCAATTTACTACAGAATGTTGGTGGTATTGAGGTACAAAGTGTAATTTCTACTGGATCTCCAAATGGTGATCAACAGCCCATTAATGTTGATATTAAGGGCGATAATGTCACAGTTCTTAAAGCAATTAGTGAAGATTTAATGCAGAAGATTGCTAAAATTAAAGGTACTGCCGATTTACAAAGTAGCTTTCAGGATGCTGATCCATCATATAACGTGAGCGTTGAGCGTGACATCGCTGCCAATTTAGGCATAAAACTTTCTGATATCGGGCTTACATTGTCCTCTTTATTTGCAGGGAATAAAATTTCTACTTGGGAAGATCCACGTAGTGGTGAAAACTATGATGTGGTAGTACAAATTCCTGAGCGCGATCGTAATAAAGATGCATTACACCTTTTACAAGTGCCAAGCACTACTTTAAGTCCAGTAACAGGCGCGCCATTAATGATTTCTTTATCCAGTGTTACTAAAACAACCGAAGGTTTAGCTCCTCGTGAGATTGACCGTATCGATTTACGTCGCAAAGTAACAATTACAGGAAGCATTTTGGGAACTGATAGTCAAAGTGTATTCACGGAAATTCAGGCGATTCTTGACTCATATCAATTACCCGCAGGGTACCAATTTAACCAAAGTGGTGCGAATGAAGACATGATTCAGTCATTTATGTACGCAGTTTCAGCATTAGCAATTGGTGTGATTTTTATCTATATGATTCTAACGGCACAATTCAGAAGTTTTATTCAGCCATTGATAATCATGGTTGCATTACCACTATCATTTGTTGGGGTATTTATTGCCTTAATTCTTTTCAATAGTACTTTAAATATGTTCTCGATTATTGGAATTATTATGTTGATGGGTTTGGCAACCAAAAATGGTATTTTATTGGTAGATTTTATCAATCAACAGTTACGTGAAGGTGTAGAATTATTTGATGCGGTGGTATCTGCTGGTAAAACCCGCTTACGCCCCATTTTAATGACATCATTAGCAATGATTTTTGGAATGTTGCCACTGGCGTTCAGTAATGGTGATGGTACTGAAATGCGTAAGCCGATGGCATATGCTATTATTGGTGGTATGACTACATCAACATTATTAACTTTAGTTGTGGTTCCTGTTTTATACTTTATTGTATTAAAATGGCAATTACGTAAAAAAGCGACTCAGAATACCCATGAATAATCAGCCCATCAATTTATTTCGTGGATATAAGGTTATTTTATTCTTTATCCTATTGGAGTCATTGACCGTACCATTCGTTGCTTTATTTAATACGATTGCAATTCAGAATATTGTATTTATGGCGATTATGGGCTTTGTTGTTGCCTTGTTTGCCGTGTTTATCTTATTGAACTCAGCGAATAAATGGCTAATTCGTTATCTTCAACTCAATTATGATGCAACCATTACATCTGTACATCATTTATGGTATCTTGGTGTTATTGGTGGAGTTCTAGAAATGATTATGTTCATTGTGCAAAATGAACTATTTGCGCGTGGTCATGGTGATTTTAGTACTGGTTTCTGGTCGGCTTTAATTAGTGTGGCTATCGCATTATTAATTTATAAATTAATTTTACAATTTTGTAATTTCGCGGTTATGGTTATGAGTGGCGAGACTAGTTATGTATTAGATATTAAGTTTATTGATATTGCTAGAATATCATTATTAATGGCGGTTTATGAATTTATTGTTTGTCCCATCACTGGATGGTGGATTCCTTATTCGGGTGCAATGCGGATAGTAGTCGCAATATTTTCAGCTGTGATTGGTGCCTCGTGTGGTGGGATTTTGGTAGTAGGGATTACTAAATTTATTAAGTGCTTAGAGCCTAAGCTTTATTTTAATATTCGTCATCAGATGGTGTCTCCTCGTCACTAAATGCTATTTTGATAGCTTTTAATGCAATTGAACTGCTAAACCCTCTACTTACTAAAAATCGCAGATATTTTGCCTGTTCAGGATAATTTTGTGGTGCATGACGATATTTTCTATTTAATAAAGTGCAGGCAGTTGCTAATTCGTCAGTAGGGTTATTTTTCAAGCTTTCATTAACTAAATCATTATCAGCTATTTTCTGTTGTAACAAATGGCGAATTTTTAAGCTACCATATCTCTTACTTTTACTATTAATTAGATTTTCAGCATAACGCTCATCATTAATAAAAGATTTATTACGTAGATCATTTAAGACCGTCTGTATCTCTTCATAGTCATAACCATACTGTAATAAACGTTGTAATAGTTCTTGATAAGCATAATCGCGTCTGGCTAGTAAATCTAAGGCTTTACTTTTTAGTGGTGGTAGTGGTTTGAGGTTATTCATGAGGTATATAAATACTAAGAGCAGCTTATTAACTGCCCTTAGCTAATGATGATTACTCATCAATTCCTTCTGCAAATGTGCTTGCATCAATTTCACGTTCTTCTTGTGGTATCTCACCAATTACCAAACCAGATAAACTCCGAATTTGATTTTCCAATTCAGTTGCAATTTGAGTATGTTCTTTTAGATATTGACGAACATTTTCTTTGCCTTGACCAATCTTTTGACCTTTATAGCTATACCATGCACCTGATTTTTCAACAAGGTTATTGATGACAGCTAGATCAATTACTTCACCTAGGCGTGAAATACCTTCACCGTATAAAATTTCAAAGTCAGTTTGTTTAAATGGTGGGGCAACTTTGTTTTTTACCACTTTAACTCGTGTTTCGTTACCTAAGAACTCATCACCTTTTTTGATACTACCAGTTCTACGGATATCTAAACGTACTGATGCGTAGAATTTCAATGCATTCCCACCAGTCGTAGTTTCTGGTGAGCCGAACATTACTCCGATTTTCATACGAATTTGATTAATGAAAATTACAAGAGTGTTAGTACGTTTGATGTTAGCCGTTAATTTACGTAATGCTTGTGACATTAAGCGGGCTTGTAAGCCCATATGGCTATCACCCATCTCGCCTTCTAGCTCAGCTTTTGGCGTTAAAGCAGCAACCGAGTCAATTACAATTAGATCAACACTACCACTGCGTACAAGCATATCGGTAATTTCCAACGCTTGCTCACCCGTATCTGGTTGTGAAATTAATAATTCATCGACTTTTACGCCTAGTTTCTGCGCATAATATGGATCCAAAGCATTTTCTGCATCAATATAAGCACAAGTTCCACCCAATTTTTGCATCTCAGCCACTGCATGTAGACATAATGTAGTTTTACCAGAAGATTCTGGTCCAAAGATTTCTACAACACGCCCACGTGGCAAACCGCCAACCCCGATTGCTAAATCTAAACCTAGCGATCCAGTTGAAACTACCTGTAAATTTTCTTCAATCTGCTTATCATTCATACGCATGATTGAACCTTTACCAAATTGTTTCTCAATTTGTGACAGTGCAGCTTGTAATGCTCTTGATTTATCGTTTTGTTCAGCAGCCATAATTTTCCTTTCTAGAATATGAAAGTTGAGGTCGAAGTGCTAATCAAGCGCTCAACACTGGTTTCAAAAAGCTTGGTTTCATTAAATTCAGTTTCACTAACCTTTGTTACCACTACTGCGTGCATAATCGGCGCATCACCAACTATCGCCACTAGCTTGCCACCAACTTTTAGTTGATGTTTTAATTCATTGTTGATTTCAGGCAAACTACCACCGACAAAAATTTTGTCAAATGGTGCTTTATTTTCTAAGCCGTGTATACCATCAGCTTCCAAAATGGAAACATTTTTAATGCCTGCTTTCATAAGGTTATTGATTGCAAATTGCTTATTGATATCATTGATTTCAATGCTATATACAAAATCAGTTAATTTTGCTAATAATGCAGTTACATAACCACTACCAGTACCTATTTCCAAGACTTTATCTTTTTTGTTAAGTTCCAATTCTTGCAATAATCTTGCTTCAATTCGTGGAAACAACATTTTTTGTTCACCTGGCAATACTAGTTCAATATCACTAAGAGCAAGATTGCGGTATTGTTCTTCAACAAAATCTTCACGTTTTATAGTTTGTAGTAATTTAAGAACTTTTTCGTCAAATACGTTCCATGGGCGAATTTGTTGTTCAACCATATTAAAACGAGCTATTTCTAAATTCATCGATTCCTCCAGTTATTTGATTTTTTGTTCTTGTTTTACTTTAGTTACCAATGCTTGTATCACCTGAATTAATTTATCGGGCTGTGCTGGCTTAGTAACATATTTATTGCCAATAATAAACGTTGGGGTTCCAGTAATATTATATGCTTGCGTATATTGAGAATATTCTTGTGGTTTAGTACTGATTGCAAATGAATTGTATGTTGTCATAAATTTATTGCTATCAACTAGTCCTGTGTTAGCTTTTAGAAAAGTTTGCAATTGTGCTGGATCTTCTAAATTTTGATGTTTGTTCATAGTTGCATCAAACACTTGCTGGTTAAATTTAGTGCCTAAATTCATCGCTTGAATAGTAGCATTAATTTTAGCATAACCACTAAAGTTACCTTGCCACACGACTTGAATACGGTTAAGATCAACATTTTTTTGTCCTGCGTACCATTTATCCAAAGTTGGTTCTAAAATTGAACAATGAATACAGGCAAAAGAGAAAAACTCCGTAACATTAACCGAACCTTTTTTGGTTGGCAGTGGCTTTGTTACTGTTGATAATACATCATAATCAACACCTTGCTTAATTGCAATATCTGCAAATACTGAGGTTGAGATGCCACTCATAATCATTAACGCGATAATTTTTTTCATGTTTATTTCCTATTGATTAAGGTTTACTATTGTTACACTAATACTTTGTTGTTGTAAGCTATTTTTAACAGATTGTGCCTCTTGTTGGCTACTAAAAGGTCCTAATATTACTTTATTTATTTGCTTGCCATTTTCGGTTCTAGTCGTGATTTTAGCAGAAAATCCAAGTAGTGCAATATGTGCTTTTAAGTCATTTGCAGAATCTGGATTAAGAAATGCGCCAGCTTGCAATATATAACTACTATTTTTGTTATTGGTTTGGCTATTGTCGCTTGAATCACCATCTAATAATTGCGCAACTGCAACATTATTTGGTTTGGTATTTGCGACAGGTTTACTACTAATAACTTTTTTGACTATTGGTGTTGGTTGCGGTGTTGGCGATGTCGTTGCTTGGGATTGACTATTATTCAGTCCTTTTTTACCTTGTAATACATCATAGAAATCATAATTAGGATTTGATGCCTCAGGTTTATTGTTTTCTGCTACTGGTGCAGAGCTTGCTGTTGCCATTTTTGTCCCAGGTGCTAGAATTAGTGGTGCTGATGCATTCATGTTTTTGGTAACCGATGCGGCTCCAGATGCATTAGTTATCCCATTATCAACAAATGGGTTAGGTGCTTTATTAAGGTAAAATGTTACTCCTGCAGCGATAGCAATCCCGAGCAGTAGACCAATAAGAAATTTCACAGTTATTCCTAAAACTAAATATTACGTTTATACTGATTTGCCTGACTGATGTGTGGCAGACTAATTTGTGCACAATTATCTAAGTCTGCAATTGTACGGGCTAATTTTAACATACGATAGTAGCTGCGCGCAGACATACCGTTTTTAGTTACTATTTGGCGGAGTAAATTTTGCTCCTTGCTACATAATTGACAAAATTCTTCAACTTCGTCATTAGTCAATTCATAATTTAGTTTGTTTTGACGGGTAAGTTGTCGTTCGCGTGCCTTTAATACCCGTTGTGCGATTGTTGATGAACTTTCGCCAGCAGATAAGTCTTGTAACTCCAATGGACTAAGTGTTGGGACTTCAACCACTATGTCAATCCGATCTAATAGAGGTCCAGAAATTTTAGCACGATAACGATTAATTTGTTCGATAGAACAACTGCAAGTTTTTTGTGGGTGTCCATGGTTGCCACAGGGACATGGATTCATGGCTGCAATTAATTGAAAATCAGCTAAATAATCGACTTTGTGATTAGCGCGTGCAATCCGAATTTTTTTACTCTCCAGTGGTTCACGCATTACTTCTAATACTTTGCGATCAAATTCAGGTAATTCATCCAAAAATAGTACGCCATTATGAGCAAGGCTTATTTCGCCTGGTTTAGGATTTGAACCACCACCAACTAAGGCACTGGGGGATATCGTATGGTGCGGTGAACGAAATGGTGCAATTTGCCATGTTCGTGTATTAAAACCATTCGTGCTTAATGAATGTAATGATGCTGTGGTTATTGCTTGTTCTTTATTAAGCGGTGGTAAGATAGTTTGGATTCTTTCTGCAAGCATTGATTTACCACACCCAGGATTACCAATCATTAACATCGAATGTCTTCCTGCTGCAGCTATTTCTAACGCTTTTTTACATCCAATTTGTCCTTTGACTTGTGCCATATCCAGAGAGGTATTAGTTAAGTTGAGTAAATCAGGTTGATAGTCGATGATATGTAAAGTAGTTTTATTTTCTAAATGATGAACTACTTCAAGTAAACTTTGTGCAGCATAAATAGCTAGATTTTCGATTAATGCTGCTTCAGTAGCGCTTTCTTTAGGCAAGATAAATTTACGTTGTTGATTATGAATCCCAAAAGCCATGGCGAGACTACCTTTGACTGGACGTAATGTTCCATCTAGTGCTAATTCACCTGCAAATTCATATTCGTTGGTATCTAATTCGGGGTGTGCTAATTTGGCAGCAAGAATAATCCCTAGAGCAATGGGTAAATCATAGCGGCTCGAATCTTTTGGTAAATCAGCAGGAGCTAAATTGACAGTAATTCGTCGTGCGGGGAAATCAAACCCTGAGTTTTGAATCGCTGAGCGTACGCGATCACGACTTTCTTTAATTTCAGTGTCGGGTAAGCCGACAATTGAAAAGCTTGGTAATCCACTGGCTACATGAACCTCGACAATTACTTGGGGTGCATCCATGCCATTTAATGCCCGCGAGTAAATCTTGGCGATACTCATCAATTTATCTCCTTATTACATAAGTTATTTTTGCTCCAATTGTTTGATTATTTCTTCAAGTTGAGCTAGTTTTTGACGCGTATCGCTAAGAACTTTTTGTTGGATATCAAATTCTTCACGGCTAACTAAATCTAGTTTATCAAAAGTCGCATGTAAAATTGATTTAAAGTTATTTTCAAAATCTGAGAGGGGATTATTTTTTAGTAATTTACTGGTTTGAGATGTGATTTGTTCAATGATTTGTTGAGTAAACATTGCTAACTACCTATTAAAATGTAAAACTTAGTACATATTTTAATATATTCCCGAGCTATAAGTAATAAAAAAGCTACGAAATAATTCGTAGCTTAGAATTGCTTAGCGTCCGCGACGTGGCAACATTTGTGAACGTACTTTTTTGTAATGACGTTTAACAGCAGCAGCCATTTTACGTTTACGTTCTGTTGTTGGTTTTTCATAAGTTTCACGAGAACGTAATTCAGTTAATGTACCAGCTTTTTCAACTGCTTTTTTAAAACGACGTAGTGCAACTTCAAAATATTCTGTATCGCGTACTTTAATTTCAGGCATTATAATTCCTTATTTCAAATAATGTTGTATTATGTTATATGTAAATTTTACCTATTTTAAGGCAAGTTTTTATTTTGTTTCTATAGTTTGATTTTAAGCTAATCGGCATCTGCTAAATTAAAGCAGCATGTTGTAAAAATCACCTCCTCGGTGAGCAAAAATTTATTGTAAAGGTGATTATAACCTAATTCGTGTGCTTTAGTCAAGCATATGTTTTTGCATATGCACAATAATTAATCCTGTATCTGTGGCATTATAGTATAATCTAAGCTCAATTACTTTATTTTACACTAATTTAATGTGTAAATGATTTGAATTTTGTAAGGTTAATTTATTATGTTTAGTTTTATGCGGGTGCTCAAAAATATCATAATTGGTAAGCCACTTGATGCGGCAAATCCCAAGATTAAGGAGCATATAGCTTTAATTGCGGTTATTGCATGGATTGGTTTGGGTGCTGATGGGTTATCGTCTTCGGCATATGGTCCAGAAGAGGCCTATTTGGCGCTTGGACATCATACTTCGATTGCTATATTTTTAGCGTTTGCGACGGCATTTACAGTCTTCTTGATTTCATTTGCGTATAATCAAGTTATTGAATTATTCCCATCGGGTGGTGGTGGCTATAAAGTTGCAACTCATTTACTGGGTGATCGCGCAGGGGTGATTTCTGGCAGTGCATTGATTATTGATTATATTTTAACAATTGCGGTATCCGTTGCTAGTGGTGTAGATGCAGTTTTTAGTTTATTACCTGAAGCATGGTTAAGCTATAAGTTAGAAGTTGAGATAGCAGTTATTGTTCTTCTAATGGTACTGAATCTGCGTGGTATGAAGGAATCTATCCGTGTCTTAATTCCATTATTCTTAGGGTTTTTATTTACCCATTTAGCGATTATCTTGATTGGTATTTTTTACCATATTGATAGTCTGCATTTTATCATGCCAAATGCAGTTGGTGAAGCCCACAAAATGTCGCTTTCAATGGGTACATTAGCAACTATTGCGATTTTCTTACGTGCTTATTCATTGGGTGGTGGTACTTATACTGGTTTGGAAGCTGTTTCCAATAATGTTAATATGTTAGCAGAGCCGCGAGTACGAACAGGTAAGTTTACAATGTTATATATGGCATTGTCACTATCTTTTACGGCTGGTGGTATTATTGTTCTGTATCTATTATGGAATGCACAACCTGTTTTTGGACAAACATTAAATGCGGTTGTTTTTGATAAAATCTTAACTGAAACTGGATTTAGTCCGCATTGGTTAACCGCAATTTTATTCTTTGAAGCGGCATTACTTTTTGTTGGTGCTAATACTGGTTTCTTAGGTTGTCCAGCCGTGATGGCAAATATGGCAGTTGATAAGTGGTTACCACGTCAATTCCGTGAGTTATCTGGGCGTTTAGTTACGCAAAACGGAGTTCTGATTTCTGGTATTGCTTCTATTATTATTCTATTGTGGGCGAAAGGGCGCGTTTCAACGCTAGTAGTTCTTTATAGTATTAACGTATTCCTAACATTCTCTCTTTCTTTATTGGGCTTATGTGTTTACTGGTTGAAAGTTAAGAAAGCTGGCTCACAGCCATGGGTACGTAAATTCATTATTGCACTAATCGGTTTTGTGGTATGTGCATCTATTTTAGTTGTTACCACTTTTGAGAAATTTGCTGAGGGTGGTTGGCTAACCGTAGTAATAACTGCTTGTACTATCGGGTTCTGTTTTATTGTACGTAGTCATTACCGTAAAGTAGGAGCTCTATTGAATGAAGCCGATCAGTTATTTGCCTCTCATTTTAAAGATACTGATATCGATTCTGAATCATTACTACAAATTAATGATAATGAAGATAAAACCGCAGTTTTCTTTGTGACTAAGCATTACGGTGCTGGATTACATACCATGCTTTGGGTACAACGGATGTTCCCTGGGGTTTTCAAGAATTTTGTCTTTATTACTTCAGGGGAAATTGATGTTGAGGTGTTTAGTAATGAAGAAATTTTTAAAACTAAATATCGTCAGGATTTGAACCAGATAATTGAGGGGTATCGTTATTTCTGTACGCAACATGGATTACCATCAGCTGGTTATTTTAGTTATGGTGTCAATGGCGTTGAGGAATTAATTAAATTGGCAGACCAAATTCAAATTGACTACCCGAATTGCGTATTCTTTGGTGGTAAATTGGTCTTTGTTGATGAAAGTTGGTGGACGCGATTATTGCATAATAATACCGTTAATCTATTACAACGTCGATTACATTTACGTGGAATGCAGATGGTAATTTTACCAATGAAAGTATAGTTGATATATTTTTTGCATACATTCTTATTGCCCATTCTTTTTAAGTAATGGGCTTTTAAATATATTGGTCTATGATAAAGAAAATCTTATTTTTAGCGCTTTGGTTACCACTAGTTGCTTATGCAGGGAATCAGAAAGAAGAAGCTCTATCTGCAGATGTTCAGGCAACCATGCATTCTGCTATTATTAATCCGATTCAGCCGCATTTAGTTTTTTCATCAACGGAAAAAGCTAATGCTTGGTTACATGATATGTCTGAACGTTTGAAGAAATTAGCGCCCAAAAACTCATTAGTACAAGATGATTTTATGCGTAAAAGGTTATTGACTACCATACAATATGAAGCGGTACGAGCAGGTTTAGACCCACAAATGGTTTTAAGCTTAATTACTGTGGAGAGTAGGTTTAATAAGTATGCAATTTCAAGTGCAGGAGCGCAAGGGTTAATGCAGGTTATGCCGTTTTGGCTTCGCCAAATAGGTGCAGCGAATCAGGACTTACTGAATATGCAAACAAATATTCGTTTTGGTTGTACTATTTTACGCCACTATTTACAGCTTGAAAAGGGTAATATGTTTATGGCGCTAGGGCGTTATAATGGTAGTCGTGGTCAGGCTACTTATCCAAACTTAGTATTTGGTGCGTATGAGCGTTATTGGAAGCCTGCACTGGTTATAACGTTGAGTAAAAATGGCGAAATGAAAACGTTAGATTATTCAAATTAAAATTGACCATAGTATTTGTTGCTATGGTCAATTCATGCTTAGCTGGTAAATGAAGGAAAGATAGAAAAATTATCTAAAATTTGACAAAGGATAATTAAACTACCGAAAATTATAATCATGATACTTGGAGTGATACTTAGATTATTCATCTTTTTGTATTTGTAGATTGCTGCAACTGGTATCATGGCTGAAGCTATTTGGAATAAATTTGACTGTTGGTAAATTACTACAAAAGCTTTAGGGAATGCTAGTGCAATAATTACGGGAATTACGAATGAAATTAATGTACCAAATAAGCGATTTTTAGCATTATCTTCCCACTTAAATGCATCAAGAACGAATGCTACTAGTGAGAAACCAATTGACAAGAATGCAGTCAACACGGTTATGCTGGCAAAAATTCCAACTAATGATGTTATTGATTTAGGTACACCTGGTTTATTTAAGGCAAATTTCATTACATCACCAATGGTTTCTAAATGTAAGAAGTCATTGCGAGATACCAATGAGAAAATTAATAACATCCAACCTACATAAGCAAGTGCAGGCATTACCATGCCAATTAAAATCGCTCTTCGTGATTTTTTTACATCCCAATTATTAATCTTCATTACTAGTGGAATTACGCAATGCATATACCAAATACAGAACATGGTTGAAGCACCAGCGCCAAGATATTTTACCCCAGATGGAATAAATTCAAAGATATCAGGTTTAATTAGTTGTACACCTAATATAATTGCAGTGATGAGGCATAAAAACTTAATGGTAAAAATAACACTATTAAGACGGCTAATTAAGCCAATCCCAACAACAAAAGCAGGCATAAATACTACGAAAAATATAATCATCCCTAATTGTGGATGAATGGTAACACCTATTAGTGGTAATACCGTTTTTGCAAGTAAATCACCACCAGCATTAACATATGCTGCGGCTAGTGCTCCCATTGAAAATAAATTCATCAAAGTTGTAAAAATAAACCCTTTTTTACCAAAGTAATCAACTGCTAGAGTAGCAGCATTCACATTATGATCATCATATTTTGCGTATATATCCACACTCATGGTGGCCATCCAATACGCGATAATAAACGTCATAGTAATAAAGATCAGAGTATTAATTACACCTGGTCCCGCGGCAAGGATTGGGAGAGCTAATACCCCCGAGCCAATCGCAGCACCAGCAACTAAAAAAGACGACAATAACATTCGTTTCACTTGTTTTCTCCATACAAAAGATGTTGTGAATAACCACACTAACGGTATTATAATTTAATTGGTGCTAGAACTTAAAGATGCAGTGCAATATAATTTAGCCAATTGCCTGCGTGATATGGTGCATCATGGTGTGCTTTATGGTATAATTCGCTTCATTTTAAGGTGACAAAAGAATGTTAAAATACGAACGAATATTATTAAAATTATCTGGGGAATCATTAATGGGTGAGACAAGTAACTCAGTTGACCCAGAGACGGTTTCATTTATTTTAGACCAAGTTAAAGAAGTTTTAGCGCTTGGCGTTAAGGTTGGGATTGTTGTTGGTGGTGGTAATTTTTTCCGTGGAGTATCAGGCAGTGATCGCTTAGGTATCCAACGTGAAAATGCTGATGCGATGGGTATGCTTGCTACCGTGATGAATGGTATTTTGCTCCGTGATGTCTTTAATTCACATGGGATTGAAGCTAAATTGTTTTCTGCATTCCCAATTGGTAGCTTTATTAAAGGCTATAACCGTGATAGCATGGTGCGTCGCGTAAATAATGGTGAAGTGGTAATTTTTGTTGGTGGTGTAGGTAGTCCATACTTTACTACTGATAGTGGTGCGGCATTACGCGCTTTGGAAATGGGTGCTGATTTATTAATTAAAGCAACTAAGGTTGATGGTGTCTATACTGCCGACCCTAAAAAAGATCCAACGGCAACACGTTACTCACAAGTTTCATTTGATGAAGCTATTGGCAATAGTCTTGGTGTTATGGACATGGCTGCATTTGCACTTTGTCGCGATAATAAATTAGATATCAATGTATGTAGCATATTTAAGGCAGGTAGTCTTAAACGCGTAGTACTTGGCGAAGATGAAGGTACGTTAGTTTATTGTAACTAATATTAAATTAATTAGGTAATAAGGGTTTAATTGATGAATATCCATCAGGATAAAATATTAATTTTGGATTTTGGTTCTCAAGTGACGCAACTAATTGCGCGTCGTGTTCGTGAGTTTAATGTATATTGTGAGATTCATCCCTATGATGTGTCTCCAGAGTTTATTAAAGATTATGCGCCAAAAGGAATCATTTTATCGGGTGGACCTAATTCAGTCTATGAAGAAGATACTCCTAGCGCTCCTGAGGTGGTGTTTACTTTGGGCGTACCCGTATTTGGTATTTGTTATGGTATGCAAACAATTGCTAATCAATTGGGCGGTAAAGTAGAAAGTTCTGGGAAGCGTGAATTTGGCTATGCTGAGATTAATAATTTACAAAGTCCTTTATTTGCTGGCTTACATGATGGTGTTAATGATGCCGGTGAGTATTTGCAAGTGTGGATGAGCCATGGTGATAAAGTTACACAACTACCTTCTGGCTTTGAAGTTATCGCAACAACCGCATCATGTCCTATCGCCGCTATGGCAAATAGTGAGCGTCAAATCTATGCGGTGCAATTTCATCCAGAAGTGACACATACACGACAAGGTACACGCATTTTAGAACATTTTGTGGTGAACATCTGTCAATGTCAACAAAGCTGGACTATGCCAGGTTATGCTGAAGAAGCAATTGCTAAAATTCGTCAACAAGTTGGTAGTGATACAGTGATTCTTGCTTTATCAGGTGGTGTTGATAGTAGCGTTGCTGGTGTATTGATCCATAAGGCAATTGGTAAACAATTAAAATGTATCTTTGTTGATACTGGTTTATTGCGTTATGAAGAAGCTAAACAGGTAATGACCAACTATCACGATAACTTAGATCTTGATATTACTAAGATTGATGCTAAAGAAGAGTTTTATCAAGCATTACAAGGTGTATCAGATCCTGAGCATAAACGCAAAATTATTGGTAAATTGTTTGTTGATATTTTCCAGCGTGAATCGGCTAAGTTTACTAATGCAAAATGGTTAGCGCAAGGGACGATTTACCCCGATGTGATTGAGTCAGCAGGAAGTAAGACTAAAAAAGCACATAATATTAAGTCGCATCATAATGTGGGTGGTTTACCTGAAGATATGCATTTACAATTATTAGAGCCACTTCGTGAGTTGTTTAAAGATGAAGTACGCGCTTTGGGGGTTTCATTAGGTATTGCACCAAAATTAATTTATCGTCATCCATTCCCAGGTCCTGGTTTAGGTGTGCGTATTTTAGGTGAAATTAAGCCAGAATATGTTGAGTTACTACAAAAAGCAGATAATATCTTTATTGAAGAACTATATGCGCATGATTTGTATCATAAAGTTGCTCAAGCATTTGTTGTGTTTTTACCAGTTAAAACCGTAGGAGTGATGGGTGATGGTCGTACTTATGATTATGCCGTAGCGTTACGTGCGGTTGAAACTACTGATTTTATGACGGCCAATGTCGCGAATTTACCATTTGAATTTATTACCAAAGTTGCTAATCGAATTATCAATGAGGTGAAAGGTATCAATCGCGTTACCTATGATATTTCTGGTAAACCACCTGCTACAATTGAGTGGGAATAAAAATTTTAGTTAGTGATTAACTAGTTACAGGTTAGATATAAATGGATAATTTTCAATCTCCACCACAACTACCCAAGAAACGTTCTTGGTTACTAAGTATCGTTTTATTCTTAGCTGGTTTAGGTGTTGCAGTTATTGGTTTAGTTGCAGTGATGATCATGGTTACCTATCCACGATTACCCAGCATGGATGAGTTACGTAATTATCAGCCGAAATTGCCACTACAGGTTTATTCTGCTGATGGCGTTCTTCTTGGGCAATTTGGGCAAGAGCGGAGAATTTATGTGGATATTCCCGAAACTCCTAAGCTTCTAATTGATGCAATTCTATCCGCTGAGGATGAACGTTTTTATGAACATGGTGGTATTGATATTCTCGGGATTATGCGTGCGACAATCGGTAATATTGCAACTGGTCATCTCCAATCGGGGGCTAGTACCATTACAATGCAGGTTGCGCGGAATTTCTTTTTAACCAAAGAAAAAACTTTTACGCGTAAATTTAATGAGATTTTATTGTCATATAAAATTGAACATTCATTGACTAAAGACCAGATTTTATCATTATATATCAATCAGATTTATCTTGGTCAACGCGCATACGGTTTTGCTGAAGCTGCACGGACATATTTTGGTAAACCT
>RXKA01000163.1 GCA_003962985.1 Pseudomonadota bacterium
TATTTTTGTACCAGCTCTTTAGTGAATAAAATCTGTTATAATACTGTTTTTGTATCATCAGTAAGTTAGGGGTTAGTAATGTCGTTTAAAAATGTCAATCTTTCCGAATGGGCATTGAAAAATCAGCCACTAGTTAAGTATTTTTTAATATTGTTATTTTTGGCTGGTATTTATAGCTATATGAACTTAAATCAGCGTGAAGATCCTAACTTCACTATTAAGTCTATGGTTATTACTGTTTCATGGCCAGGTGCTACCGAGCAACAAATGGAAGATCAGGTAGTAGATAAGATTGAGAAAAAGCTGTTAGAGCTATCCACCTTAAATGACACCTCGGTACAAATCCGTCCAGGTTCAGCTATTATTACCGTTGATCTCGGTGATACTGTACGCGGTCAAGCTGTTGCCGATTCTTGGTATCAGGTACGTAAAAAAATCAGTGATATTAGTTCGACATTACCACCGGGTGTGGTTGGTCCATTTTTTAATGATGAATTTGGTGATACATATAGTAATATTTATGCATTTCAATCCAATGGTTATGATTATGAAGAACTACGACGAATTATTGAAGATGTTAAACGTGAAGTTTTAACGGTTGATGGTATAAAAAAAGTTGATATAATTGGTACTCAAAATGAAGAAATTGCAATTGATGTTTCAAGTAGTAAATTAGCTACTTTGGGTGTAAGTATTGATCAAGTGTTATCTGCCATTAAAGGACAAAACTCTGTCAATGCCGCGGGGAGCTTTGTTACCAAAGGTGATGAGATACCAATCCGAGTTACTGGTAATTTTGAGAATTTAGATCAAGTACGGAGTTTACCAATTGCGGTAAATGGTAAAATTTTTAGACTTGGTGATGTGGCTGATGTAAAACGCCAATTCCAAGACCCACCGAAAAGTAAAGTTCATTATAATGGACAGACCGTCTTATTAATGGGAATCGTCCCTAAAGATAATGCTGATGTGGTTAAAACCGGTATTTTAATTGAAAATAAATATCAACAAATTAAACAAAAGCTTCCAGTAGGTATTACGCCATCTGTGGTGAGCAATCAGCCTGGTGTTGTAACTAAATCAGTAAATGAGTTTGTACATAGTCTGGTTGAGGCGGTTGTTATTGTCCTTATCGTTAGCTTCATTAGCTTAGGCTGGCGTACAGGGATTGTGGTTGCAATCTCTATTCCATTAGTGTTATCTGTAACGTTTATGATTATGATGCTAATGAAAATTGATTTGCAGCGAATTTCATTAGGTGCGTTAATCATCGCTCTCGGCTTACTGGTTGATGATGCTATTATTGCTGTTGAAATGATGGTGCTGAAGATGGAAGAAGGATTGGATAAATTTCAAGCCGCCACTTTTGCCTATACTTCAACCGCTTTTCCGATGTTATCAGGCACTTTAATTACGGTTGCAGGGTTTTTACCTGTTGGTCTGAATGATTCAACTACTGGTGAGTATGTCTACTCATTATTTGCAGTGGTAGGTATTTCGTTGGTGGTATCATGGTTTGTGGCGGTTATATTTACCCCGTACTTAGGATATCATTTATTGCCTGCGGATAAGTATCGCCAGTTAGCTGAAGCACATCATGGTGATATGTTTGATAAACCATTTTATCGTAAATTTAAAAATTTCTTAACTGTAGTTGTTGAATATAAGCGAACGGTGGTTTTATCTACGGTTGGTGTATTTGCGTTGTCATTAGTTATTTTCAAATTATTTGTCGCGCAACAGTTCTTCCCAGCTTCCGATCGTCCAGAATTATTGGTTGATTTATGGCTACCATACTCATCATCAATTTATAATACTGAATCACAAGCCTCTAGGTTTGAACAACAAGTTCTAAAAGAAAGTGGCGTAGAAAACGTAACTACTTTCATTGGTGTTGGTGCACCGCGGTTTGTCTTAACTTTAGATGTTCAACAAGAAAATACTAATTTTGCCCAATTACTCATTATGACTAAAGGTGATGAAGAACGGGATATTATTAGTCAACATTTACAACATATTTTAGCTACTCAGTACCCAGATATTCGTGGTCGTGTAAAACGTTTGGAATTAGGTCCACCAGTTGGTTACCCAATTCAGTTCCGTGTTTCAGGTCCAGATGAGAAAGAGTTAATCAAAATCTCGAATAACGTTGAAAGTACTTTGCGAGCTTATAAAGGTGTTGTAGATGTTAATAATAACTGGGGTGATGATCTAAAATCAATGCGCTTGACAGTTAACCAAAGCAAAGCGCAAGAAATTGGCGTTTCTTCAAGTGATTTAGAGCAACAGCTAAATATGTTATTATCTGGTACGACAACAACGTCATATTTGGATAAAGATGAAACTATCCCCGTGGTAGTTAAATTAGATAAAAATGAACGCGACCAAGTAAGTAATTTAAGTAATCTAATGATTCAAACGGCTCGTGGTGCTTTTATTCCTGTTGGACAAATAGCTAAAGCTGCCTTCATTACAGAGCCAAGCTTGAAATATCGTCGTACTCGTGTCCCAACAATTACGGTACGTGCTGATGTTGCTGAAGGTGTACAGGGTAATGATGTTACGGCAAAAATTTATCCAAAATTAAAAGCTTATGAAGCAACGTTACCACTAGGTTATCATATTGAAGTTGGTGGTAGTGCCGAATCGTCAGGTAAAGCAGGTAAACCAATTGCTAAATTATATCCAGTGATGGCATTGATAATTATTACCTTATTGATGTTACAGTTGAATAGTTTCAAGCGCAGTATGTTAGTGGTTGCAACAGCACCTTTGGGGATGATAGGTGTAACTATGGCATTGATAATTTTCCATGCTCCTTATGGCTTCGTGGCGATGCTTGGGGTAATCGCTTTGGCGGGGATTATTATGCGGAATTCGGTAATTTTAATTGATCAGATTGAATCTGATATTGATAGTGGAGAAACTCCATATGAAGCGATTCAGATGTCAGTCTTGCGTCGATTCCGTCCAATTATGCTAACGGCTGCTGCGGCTATTTTGGGTATGATTCCATTGGTACGTAGTGTATTCTGGGGACCTATGGCAGTTGCTATGATGGGTGGTTTATTTATTGCCACGTTACTTACACTAATTTTCTTACCTGCACTATATGCATGGGCATTTAAAATTAGTAAACCAGCCAATTAAGGATTGATTAATGAAGAAATTGTTTATACTATTATCTGTTGTTGGTGCTGTTAATGCTGCACATGCATTTGACTTATCGTATGCGTATCAGCAAGCACTAACCTATAATGCAGATTTTCTAAAACAAATAGCAAATACGGCTGCATCACAAGAGCAAATCAATTTGGCAAGAGCACAGTTATTGCCACAATTAAATGCGACGGCATCGGCATCTGAGAATTATTTTAGCAGTCAAGGTACGACTGTTTTCTATCACCAACCAACCTATGGTGCTACTTTGCAACAAACGGTTTTTGATTGGAGTAAATATTCAAATTATTCAAAAGGTCGCTACGCAACTGAAGTCGGTAATTTACAGCTTGACAATGCTAAGCAGCAATTGTTGGTAACAGTTTCTCAAGCATATTTTGATGTTTTATATGCTAAAGACACATTACAGTCGATTCAAATGACTAAAATTGCATTAGAAAAACAAATGAATCAAGCTAAAAAATCCTTCCAAGTTGGAACGGTGACTATTGCAGACGTTAATGATGCTCAAGCCGGTTACGATGCTGCGGTTTCGCAAGAGATTCAGGCGACCAATGATCTTATTTATAAAAAGAATATTTTTCAGAATTTAACCGGTTTAGATCCTGAAAAAATCCAACCATTGAGTGATAATACACAGTTAGAAACACCTAATCCGCAAAATGTAGATAATTGGGCAAGTAACGCAAAAAATAATAATTTGAACATTAAAATAGCCGATAAACAAGTTGCAATGGCAAATCAAGATATTCATATCGCGGTCTCAGGTCACTTACCATCGGTGAATATCAATGGTTCTTATACCTATTTGGATACAGCTGGTTTAGATCGGATATCTGGATCAGAGTCTGCAATTAATAATATCTCAGATATTCCTGGTACCCCACTTTCAAATTATGCAACTGGATCTGTGGGGGCTCAGTTAAACTTACCAATTTATTCGGGTGGCGCTGTGAGTGCTCAGGTTCGTCAAGCGCGAGCAAATTATCAAGCTGCGCAGCAACAGATGGTGAGTGTAGAGCGTCAAACCGACCAAGATACACGTAACACTTATTGGCAGGTTGAAAATGGAGTTAGTTTAGTCAAAGCACAACAAACCGCCTTAAAATCAGCTAAAACTAAGTTAGATTCAGATCAGTTAGGTTATCAAGTTGGGGTGCGTAATAGTGTTGATTTAGTAAACTCACAAAAAAATTATTACCAAACATATCAAACTTACCAACAATCACGCTACCAATACTTGATGGCAAGAATACAATTGCGTTATTTAACTAGTAGTATTGATGATAAATTCATCAAACAAATTGATGTAAATATTAAACAGGGTAGTTAATTTTTAAATGCTAAAACCTATTGTATTTGGGTTGAACTATCAAACAGCTAGCTTTGAATTGCGTAATCAGCTAGCTTTTTCAACCGATGAAATCCCGAACGTTTTAAAACGTTTAGTCGCATCAGGTATCGTCCGTGAAGCAATGCTATTATCGACTTGTAATCGAACTGAATTATACTGTGTGACCAATGATATTAATTTTGTGATAAATGCGCTATGTGCCATGCATAATATTTGTCCGCGTAGTATCCGTCAGCATAGTTATGTTTATGAAGATGAAGCATGTGCCCACCATCTATTTCGTGTTATTTCTGGGCTTGACTCTATGGTTTTAGGGGAAAGTGAGATTGTTGCACAAATTAAGGTTGCGATGAATGCTGCCCAGAGCTGTCAAGCTCTTGGTAGTGTTTTATCTGGACTTTGTCAGATGGCATTGGGAGTTGAAAAAGATGTGCGCAGTTCCACCGAAATTAATAATGCTGCGATTTCGATGGGGCATGCGGTAGTTAATTATGTTGAGCAACACTTAGATTCATTGCCAAACCGTAAGGTGTTATTCATTGGTGCGGGGCAAATGATGCAACAAATAGCACCACATTTTAATTATTTGAATTTAGATGATAAGCTTATTTTAAATCGTACGCTAGCAAATGCAACTGAATTAGCCCAGAAAATATCTGGTAATGCGGCATCATTGGCTGATCTTAGTCGTATTATTAACCAGTATAGTGTAATTATTCTGTGTTGTGCGGGTCATCAGGCTTTGATTACCGAGGAATTATTAATTGCAGCCCAACCGCGTTTATGTTCTCAGTTAATTATTGATTTATCAATGCCATTAATGATTGAAGAACGTTTATGTCATGACGATCAGTTAATTGTGCTGACGATTGATGATATTGCTAAACTGGTTGATGTCGGTGTTGAAAAACGTAAATTAGCGGCTATTGAAGCAGAATCAATTATTGCGCAAAAAATTGATGATTATCATATTTGGAAGCGTAAGCGAGGATTAAGCCCATTGATTCGTCAATTGAGAGATCAGGCCGAGCAGAAACGCTTAGAATCCTTGGCAGTTGCAGAAAAGCAATTAATGAATGGTGTAGCACCACAGGAAGTATTGTCACAATTATCAGTACAATTAACCAATAAACTTTTACATGAACCAACAGTTAATTTATTAGCAGAAAATAACCAATCACAAGATGAATTAGCAGAATTAGTTAGTAAATTATATGGATTAAATGATTAGAGGAATATATGAAACAGAGCGTAATAGATAAATTAACTTTGCTAAGTCAACGTCAAAGTGATTTGGCAACCATGTTGGCACAGCCTGAAGTTACCAATGATATGGCGGAATTTACCCGTTTAAATAAAGAGTATTCAGATTTAACCCCTGTAGTTGAAAAATTTAAAGAGTATCAAGATTGTGTGAATGATTTAGCGACGGCAGAGGAACTACTCTCGGATCCTGAAATGAAAGAATTTGCTCAACTTGAGTTGGCTAGTGCTAAAACTAAGATTGAACAAATTGAGATTGATTTGCAAAAATTATTGTTACCTAAAGATGCTAATGATGAAAAAGGTGTCTATTTAGAGATCCGTGCAGGTACTGGTGGTGATGAATCAGCATTGTTTTCTGGTGATTTATTTAGAATGTATTCTCGTTATGCAGAACGTATGGGATGGCAAGTAGAAGTAATTTCATCAGCAGA
>RXKA01000049.1:0-7294 GCA_003962985.1 Pseudomonadota bacterium
GTCAATTGGCTAATCCAACACTCGCGGCTTAATGCGCGACGTGTGATTTCTGCTGGACTAGGTAGGTGATCGAAATTCTGATGTTTTTGATAGCTAACTGCTTCAAAAATTAATTGTAACCCAGGTCCAGATACGAAGCGCTCAAATGAGACATGGCTAAAACGGCGATGTACATATTGCCATAGTTCCATTTCTTCAAGATTAGCCGGGGTGAAAGTTGTATGTCCACCTTCAGCTGGTACGGCTAAGTATTCACCATTCGGGTGACGAATTAATGTTGCAACACCCAAGCCTGTTCCAGGTCCAATTATGCCGCGGGGTTTATATGGATCGGGATCAACACCACCAATTTTAACTAAATTTTTTTCATCTAGGTGTGGAATAGAAAGTGCTAGAGCATGGAAGTCGTTAAGAAATACAATATTTTTTAAGCCAAGGGCTTCTTTGGTCTGCGCTATTGACAGGGTTTGCCACGGGTTATTTACCATAAAAATTTGGTCGCCCACAATCGGGGTTGGTAATGCTAAACCTGCGTATTCAACGTGATTGACGCCAACGCTCTTCAGATAAGTGGTAGCGGCATCAACTAAGTTTTGATAATCTTTACATGCGAATACTTTTGTGTGTTCATATTGATATGGTGATACTTCTAAGCTAAATCTAGCATTAGTTCCACCTATATCAGCAACTAACCGTGGAAAATTACCTGACATTATTTGTTCTCCTATTTGTTTTAATTATGCCAAAAGACTTGAGTATCATTACGCGCTGCTAATACATAGCTAATCGGATATTGCTTGGTAGCTCCTTTTGCAGCTTCTTGAATAATATCTAGTTTTTTGGATCCATTGATGCTAACAAAGATATGTTTTACATTTAATATGCCATTCAGACTTAAACCAATCCGCTGATAATTAGCCGTTTTCGGATTAGTTATGACATAGCGCTCTACGCTTAATTGGGTATCTAGTACCGTATCTAGTTCATCACAACATGGGAAAATTGAAGCCGTATGTCCATCTTCACCCATACCTAGTATAGCAACATCAATATTGTCAATTTGTAAATTAGCATTTGCTGTACTATAGACTATATTACGTGTTGTAACCAAACCTGTGAAAAAGGCCTGCTCAGCATTATTAATTAGTAGATATTTACGTACTAAATTTTCATTACTATCTTCATGATCGGTTGCCAAAAAACGTTCATCAACCAGCGTAATGGTTACCTTATCCCACGGTAGTTCTTTTTTACTTAATTCACTAAATAATTTAATTGGACTTTTACCACCAGACACGGCTAAGGTTGCACGTCCATTAGTGGTAATAGTATTGGTTAAAGCTTGAGCGATTTGATCGGCTAGTGAAGCCACTTGTTCTTCTGGAGTAGGAAATTGATAAAGTTGCATGTTTTTACTCGAAAATTCAAATAAATAAGATGCTGTATTTTAACCCAAATCACCGCCTATTGTTCGGACTTAATTGCATAAAAGCACATATTAATTTAAGTATGACTACGCTTTAGTATGAATCATACTGATTTTTTTGGGCTTTTGAAGTATTTAGAGTGACGTTTTTATACGCACATGGCTAGATAAATCCTATCGTGATTAATGTTATTTTTGCTTCCTTGGTGTTTATTCCCGCTACTAACTGCGATTATTTAGTGCAATATGATATAATCACTATTATCTAAAATTACAGTATTTATGTAACAGGAGTTTAGTATGGGATTTTTGGCTGGAAAAAAAATTTTAATTACAGGATTAATTTCGGATCGTTCAATTGCTTATGGTGTTGCTAAATCTTGTTATGAACAAGGTGCGGAATTGGCATTTACCTATCAAAATGAGAAACATGCTGAACGTGTTGCAAAGTTTGCAGCAGAATTTGATTCAAAGTTAGTATTCCAACTAGACGTAACTAAAGATGAGCAAATTAACAAATTATTTGCTGATTTGGCTACCCATTGGGATGGTCTTGATGGTGTATTACATTCGATTGCCTTTACGCCTAAAGTGGGTTTAAGTGGTGATTTTGTTGAAAATGTAGATCGTGAAACATTTGCTGTTTCTAATGATATTTCTGCATATAGTTTAATCGCCTTAGGTCGTGCTGCACGTCCAATGATGCAAGGTCGTAATGGTGCATTAGTTTGTTTAAGTTATCTTGGTGGTGAGCGAGTATTGCCGAATTATAATATGGCAGGCGTGGCAAAAGCGGCATTAGAGTCAAGCATGCGTTATATGGCATGTGCAATGGGTCCAGAAGGTATCCGTGTTAACGCTGTTTCAGCAGGTCCAATTAAAACTTTAGCGGCTAGTGGTATCGGCGGCTTTGGTAAAATTCTTGATTTTATGGCTACTTATGCGCCATTGCGTCGTGGTGTAACTACTGCTGAAGTTGGTAATGCTGCGGCATTCTTATTCTCTCAGTTAGCTAGTGGTATTACTGGTGAAGTGTTATATGTTGATGCAGGTTACAATATTACTGCTGGTGGTTTAGAAGGTTAATTCAATGGGCTTAACGAAATCATCTCCTGAGATATTAAGTGTTGCTCGACAAGTTTTTAATGATGAGATATCAGCACTTGAACTGATTCGAGATTCTTTGTCTGATGGTTTTGTTCGTGCCGTTGAGCTTATTTTAGCCTGTAATGGTAAAGTAGTGGTGTCTGGAATGGGTAAGTCTGGACATATTGGTAATAAAATTGCTGCAACTCTAGCGTCAACTGGGACTGCAGCTTTTTTTATGCATCCTGCTGAGGCATTGCACGGTGATTTGGGTATGATTAGTGGTGGTGATTTAGTTATTGCGATTTCTTACTCAGGTGAGTCTGATGAGTTAAATGCTATTTTACCGCTTATCAAGCGCAAGAATGTTCCTGTTGTTTCGATTACAGGAAATTCTAATTCATCATTAGCGCAGTTTTCTGATTGTGTTATTCCTATCGCAGTAAACAAAGAAGCATGTCCATTAAATCTTGCGCCAACTACCAGCACGACTGCAACATTAGTCGTGGGTGATGCTCTGGCAGTGGTGTTGCTATCGCTTCGTAAATTTCAGCCTGAAGATTTTGCGCTTTCTCATCCTGGTGGAAGTTTGGGACGTAAACTACTGACAAGGGTCGCTGATATTATGCATTCGGGTAATCGACTGCCGTTGGTTAAAGAAGATACTACTTTAAAAGAAGTCGTGGTTGAGATTAGCCGTAAAGGCTTGGGTATGGCGGTGGTTGTTGATGATGAATATCATGTTCTTGGAGTGGTTACTGATGGTGATTTGCGTCGGGTTTTAGACAGTGATGTAGATGTAAGAACGCTATGTGCTAAAAATTTTATGACGTTAAATCCAAAAGTTATACATTACAATGCGATGGGAGTGGAAGCAGTGAGCATGCTGCAAGAGTATCGCATTGGTGGTTTGATTGCTATTGATGATAATCATGTGGTAGTTGGTGCATTTAATTTGCAAGATTTATTTCAAGCAAAATTAATTTAGTGGGTAGTATATGGAAGATTTAGCTATTTTAGCACGTAAAATCAAGGTTATTGCTACAGATGTAGACGGTGTTTTAACCGAGGGTTTTGTGTTTATTCGTGATGATTACGAAGAGCCATTTGGTAAATTTAATATTTTGGATGGTTTTGCGATTGGCATGGCAAAAGATAGTGGCTTGAAAACCGTAGTTATATCTGGACGTAAGTCATTGGCAACCGAAGCTCGTTGTAATAAATTGGGGATGGACTTGGCTTATACTGGTGTTCATGATAAGCAAGCCAAAATTCGTGAAATTGCGGACTTATTTAAGGTTGAATTAGATGAAATCGCTTATATTGGCGACGATTTAATCGATTTACCTGCTATGAAAATTGTGGGTTTGCGTTGTGCTCCTAGTAATGCGGTACAGGATGTAAAAACTAGGGTGGATTATGTAAGTAGTTTTGCAGGTGGTAGTGGTGTCTTGCGCGATGTGGTTGAGCTGATTTTAAAAGCCCAAGGTAAATATGAACAAATTTTAAATAGATATTTAGATTAATTATGTTTGGTTTAAAATATCAATCATCAAAGCTATTTAATTTAATTACTGCAATAATTTTAAGCGTTCTCTGTTTATTGCTGGAAGAGTTAACTAGAATTAATTTTCATCGCATGGATTTACCAAAAGATAAACCAGTATTTTCTGCAACAGGTATCAGTGCTAGCTTGTATGAGTCAAATGGGCATTTGCTATATAATGTTTATGCAGAAAGCGGTAACCAATTTCCTGATAGTTCTATTATTGAATTACATCAAATTACAGTCAAGTCATACGTAGAATCGACAGGTGACTTAAGCCAGCAATTAATGAGTAAAGATGGATGGATTGACACCAAGACATCAAAGGCTTTTTTGGGTGAGAGTGTTGAGATTATGGTGATGAGTAAAGATCCTAAGCAAATTATTCGGGCGTATACTCATGATGTTAATATTGATGCAACAACTAAGAAAGTGGTGACATCAGCCCCAATTCGGGCAACTCAGGGACAAAGTGTTCTTACTGGAGTTGGGGTTAATTTAGATTATGATAAACAATTCTTAACCATTGAATCAAATGTAAAGGTTATTTATGTACCAACAACAAATTAGACGTTATTTTTTATTGATATGCTTGATTTTTATTTCACCATTTAGTTTTGCTTTAAAATCCGATGAATCTCAGCCAATTCAGATTGTTGCCGATCGTGCAACTGCAGATCAGATAAATAAAGTAACCGTGTTTTCGGGTAATGTTGTAGTTACGCGCGGTAGTATCATTGTTCACTCGAATACAGCCGAAGCAAGTGAGGATAAAAGCGGCTATAAAATTATTCATTTAGTCGGTACTCCAGTTACCTTTGAACAAATGAATGATGATGGAGAAAAAACACAAGGTCAGTGTAATGATTTTGAATATAATACTAAAACTAATTTAGCTATTTTGACAGGACGTGCACGAGTTAAAAAGGGTGATAATCTGGTAATGGGTGATAAATTAACCTATAATACTCAAACCCAAATTTATAATGCAGTTTCAAATAGTGCTAATGGTGTTTCCAATGCCAAAACTGGACGTGTAACAGTGATTCTGCAACCAGATCAGAAAAATAATACTATAACCAAATAAGATAATTAAAAATTATAAGTAGAAAGATTAGCGATGTCGATAGACAATAATTCTAAACCTAGTAGTTTTTTAGATGTACAACACTTGCGTAAACAGTTTAAGAAGCGAGTGGTAGTTAAAGATGTCTCATTTAATGTGCGAAGTAATGAAGTTATTGGATTATTAGGTCCAAATGGTGCAGGTAAAACTACCAGTTTCTATATGGTCGCAGGTTTATTGGCTAGTGATGGTGGTGACATCTATTTGGATGGACAAAATATTAAAAGTACACCAGTTCATAAACGTGCGGAGTTGGGATTGGGATATTTACCTCAAGAAGCATCAATTTTCCGTCAAATGACGGTTGAAGAAAATATCCGTGCCATTTTAGAGCTAAAAAATCTAGATCGAAAAACCATTAAACGTGAAGTAGACCGCTTACTAACGTCATTGAATATCGACCATTTGCGCGATTCTAATGCTATGGCACTATCAGGTGGTGAGCGTCGACGCTGTGAAATTGCCCGCGCCTTAGCCAATTATCCACGATTTATTTTATTAGATGAACCGTTTGCAGGGGTAGATCCTATTGCTGTAGCGGATATTCAGAAAGTTGTTTCACTATTGAAAGACTTAGGTATTGGAGTAATTATCACGGATCATAACGTGCGTGAAACATTACGTATCTGCGATCGGGCATACATCATTAGTGATGGTAATGTGCTAGCTAGTGGATTACCTGAAGAGTTGATTCAAAATGAACAAGTCAAAAAAGTATACCTAGGGGAAAATTTTTCATTATAACTAAAACATAACATTAGAAAAGGGAGAGTTTTATGAGTAATAGTGGAACGGGTTATAAGTGGTTTAGTTTAGGAGATGTTAGTAGCTCAGCTACTATCGTATTTGATAACTTAACTAATATGGCAATTATTGCATTTTTGCTAACCGTGGTTTTTGGTATGCCTGCTGGAATTGTTCTGAAGCATATCATTCCAGGGTTATCGGTCGGTGTAGTATTTGGTAATATTGTCTTTATGGTTTTTGCGTTTAGAATTGCCAAGAAAACAGGTCGCCATGATGTGACGGCTTTTCCTTCTGGTCTTGATGCTCCTACATGTATTGGTTTAACCCTCGCGGTTGTTGGACCAACATTTCTGTTATTCAAGGGGCAAGGTATGTCACCTGATGATGCAGCATTACATAGCTGGTATATTAGTTGTGCATGTTGTTTCTTTATTGGTTTTGTTAAATTTATCGTCTCGTTCTTTGTTCATAAAATTAAAAATGCATTACCAACTGTTGCATTATTAGGCGGTTTGGCTGGTGTGGCAATTGGTTTAATTGCATTTATGCCGTTGATTTCAATGCTGCAATTCCCAATTATCAGCTTTGCAGTGTTTGCAATTATTATTATGATTTATTTTGCCGGCTATAGTATGCCTGCTAATTTACCTGCTATTTTAATTGCAATTTTGGTTGGTACAATTGGATACTATGTTTTCCAATCAGTGTTAACTGGTCATGCAGAAATTCCAAGTATTTCTAATGTAGAAATGGCATTCCCAGCATTAAATTTTGGCTTCTTTGGTTCATTGGGAATCGCTTCTAAATATTTTGCGGTGGCATTCCCATTCGCATTATTAGTTATTTTTGGTACGGTGTCTGTTGCTGAAAGTGCAAATGTACTTGGCGAAAATTATTCGCCCAATTCATTATTGCGATATGATGGTATTGCTACTATGTTGATGGGGTTGTGTGGTGGTACTGCACAAACTACGCCATATGCTGGTTTCCCTGCCTATAAAAAGATGGACTCTCGTTCAGGTTACCTATTAATTAACATTATTTTTGTTGGAATTGGTGCTTGGTTTGGTTTTGTCAATTACTTTATTGAGTTAATCCCTGAATCGGTGCTTGCTCCAGTATTAATGTTTGTTGGTATTGAAATTGCTATGCAAGTATTTTTAGTATCAGAGAAGAAATACCTTCCAGCTGCTATTTTGGGATTATTCCCATCAATTGCACGGATGGTTGAAATTAAACTGTCTTCTAATCCCACATTAGTATCAATGAGTGAATTAAGTGCGTTGCTACATGCTTCAACTAATGGTAAATTGTCAGATATTGCCGCCATCGTAACATTTGGTAATGGCTTTATTGTTACTGG
>RXKA01000049.1:7344-41003 GCA_003962985.1 Pseudomonadota bacterium
TCATTGCAGTGGTTGTTACTTGCCTAGTTTTAGCAGGTATGTCATTATTTGGAATTGTTCATTCAATTAATCTTGATGGGTCAATGTACTGGTTGGCAAATTTACCAGCTCATGATCGCTTAATTCCATTGGAATATGCTGGTGGTTATATATTAATGGCAGTTATTGCTGTTCTATTATATATTGCGAATCGTGGTAAGCCTGCACAATTACATTAATATCTAATTAATTAAACGAATCCCTCTAGCGATTAGCTGAGGGATTTTTATTTAAGTTAATAGATGATGATACCCACTACTTTTCTGCCTTCGCCAATTAAATAATTAAATGTACGACAGAGTGCGGGTATTGGCATTACTTCGAAGCCAATTTGTTGTTTTTGTAGCATCTTAATTACTTCGATATTTGGCATCCGAATCTTGTTACCAGTACCAAAAATAATTAGATCTGGCTTTGCTTGTAATATAGATAACATGGCTGCGTCATCTATACTAATTTCATCAATATGTTGCCAATTAGCTGAAATTATTTCATTTGGGGTAACTATAAGGTTGTTATCATAATGTTGACTAGCATTGATGGTAACGCTAGTATCACTGTAATTGGTAAATTGATTACCTTGAGAAAAATGAAGATTCATTTGCATGGTATTATTCTCGAAAAAACTCAAGTGAGTTACACTTGAGTTTTATTGAATTTGTTTTGCAACTTTTTTCGCTGCATCACTATTTGGATATGATTTAATCAGTTTTTTTGCAGTTGCATTAGCAGCATTACTATCACCTAATTGCGTTTGTGAAATAAATATTACACGCATTGCATCTGGGACATTTTTATTTTTGGCATTTGCCGCAATAAATTTATTTGCTTCGCTAATCGCATCTTTATACTGATTATTGGCAACATAAGCAACAGATAAATAATAACGCGCACTAGCTGCGCTTGTTTTGTCACCACTACTAATAATCTGCTTCAATTCAGTAATAGCACTATTGACATCATTCGCTTTAATTTTAGCAATCGCATCTTGCAATTGAGCGGCACTAGATGCAGTCTCTGCACGGACAGCTACCGCTGCGCGTGGAGCAGAAACACCTGATGCACTTTCTAGAGCAGAAACACGCAAATCTAAAGATTGCAACTGTTGACCAACATTTGATTGACCAGAGTTTTGTCCTTGCTGTAAAGTCGAGATTTGTCCATTTAGTTGATTGATTTGATTTTGTAAGTCACTAATTTGATTCAGTAAGTCTAAAACTTTCTGATTAGTAAGCTTATTATCAAGTACAGTGATATTCTGTTGAAGTTGATTCAAGCGTTGATTAGTGTCAGCAATCTGCTGACGTGCTTGATCGTCAGCACAACCTATAATAAAAAGGTTTGCTGACAACCCTAAAATTGCCAACAAACTTTTTTTCATATTACTCAACACCCTCAGTTACAGTGCCGTTGTAAACGCTACCGTCTACCATTGGAAGACCGTTAGCATCTGTAGAGTAACCTTTAGGTTGATCTGTAGTATAGATAACATCAGCACGACGGTTCATAGCACGAGCTTCTGACGTGTTGTTATCATACTTAGGATGTAATTTACCATTTGATGTAGCTTCGATTTGAGCTTTGCTAGCACCTGATGCGATCAAAGCTTTCTTAACTGCATCAGCACGTTTTTGACCTAAAGACAAGTTGTACTCAACTGAACCGATATCATCGGTATTACCTTGAACTTGTACTTTAGCTTGTGCGTTAGCAGCTAAATAATCAGCATTAGCTTTTACTACACCAGCGTATTGATCTTGTACATCATATTTGTTAAATGCAAAATAAACCGCATTGTGGTTAGATACTACAGGAGCTGAAGCTGGAGCTACAACAGGAGCAGAAGCAACCGGAGCTTCAACTGGAGCTTTGTTAGATGAACAAGCTACCAATGCGCCACCAGCAATTGCTAGAGCTATTAGTTTTTTCATGAAATTTCCTTTCTGGATATTATAAGTTAAACAGTTAAATAACCATCTAGCTAGACATGATTATACATGAAAATTATAAATATGTAAACATTCTAGTAAGATTATTGTGCACTGCTCGCCGCTACTGGCTTTTTAGTGCTTTTTCCATTATTATTAAATGTGTTTTGTTGTGGGAATTGTGCACCACTATACATTTTCGAATTTACCATTGGCTTATTAACAGGTTTTTTACGTTGTTCTTTGGTGTAATAACGTTGTTTTTTCTGACCTGTAACTTGGTTTTGCTCAGGGAATTGAGCACCACTATACATGCGTGAATTAACAGTAGGACTGTTAGCTTGATTTGCATCTGTAGCGTTATTGCGATCAAACGATGATTTATCACTGTTATTTTGCGCAACTGGTTTAGATGTTTGGTATTTAACCCCTTTTTGACCTGTAACTTCATTTTGTTCAGGGAACTGAGCACCACTATACAATTTTGAATTTACATTCGGGCTGTTATCGTGATTAGAATCAATCGCTTTATTTACGTCAAATTGTTTTGGTTGCGCAGCAGGCGCACTAGCTGCAGTATCCGCAAAAGAAGTCACGGCAACGCTCGCTAATATAGCAAACAAAGTTTTTTTAAACATATTGTTACTCCATAAATATAATTGTGTAGCAATATTATACTACATTGCGTGTTTAATTTCCACTCTAGAATGATCTAGACCAGCGTTGATCAATAATTTGACCATATTTAAAGTTATTTAATTTAGTTTGTACTGTACCAGTTGTGTTACTAATATAAACATTATTGTCGCTAGAGTACATTACCAGCTTATCATTTGGCGCAAAACTTGGGGCTAAGTCATGATTTGCACTCATGTTAACTGGGTATGCAGATTTTGTGATTAAATCCAACACGTAGGTCTGTAGAACTCCGTTATTGCGGTTAATGAAAGTGATTTTTGTACCATCATTCGAAAAACGTGCAGTTGTATTATAGTTACCTAAACCTGTAGTTACACGAGTTGGTGCAGAACCATTTAAGTCCGACATAAAGATTTGTGGACCACCATCATGATCTGATGTGAAAATTAATTTACCATTTGGTGAGATATCTGCTTCAGTATCAATTGTACCGTAGTTAATTAATGGCATCGCTTGGCTTGCTGAATTATAGCGTTGATTATTCACCAAATAAATGTGTGATCCATAGTCTTTACTTAGTGTAACTGCCAGTTTTTGTCCATTTGCACTAAATGCTGGTGATGAATTTGAACCATTAAAGTTAGCCACGATATAACGTGAACCTTGTGTTAGGCTTTGTACGTATACTACAGGTTTACCTGTTTCATAAGTTACGTAACTAATATTTTGTCCTGTTTTATCCCATGCCAAAGAAGTAATTGGGCGATTAGTTGAGAGCAATGTTTTTGGATTGTAGCCATCAAAGTCAGATAATACCAATGAGTATTTAGAACCTTGTTTTGCAGTCAATGCTACTTTAGTATTAAATATACCAGGTGTATTGGTAAGTTTTTGATAGATATTATTATCGATAGTATGAATTGCTTTGCGTTGGAACTTACTATTAAATGATGCAGTTTGATTTAATAGTACTTCTTTGGTTGTATTATTGGTTAATTGATATGTCACTTGTACTTGACCTGTGGTTGGGTCATTATTAACACTTCCACTAACTACATATTGTGTTGTCGGGTCGATTGCATCGCTACTTACTACATTATTTACGCTAAATTCACCAGTGATTTTAAAATCGCTGGTAATTTCATCGATAACACTACCATTGTCGCCTGTGAAATTAACAATAGTTAATTTGGGAGCACCTGCGCTACTACCGCCGACGATTTCAATATTTTGATCCGCGAATGCTAATCCTGCGCAACAAGTTAAAAGTGCAATTAGTTTTAATTTATTTGTATGTTTCATATTTATATTTCTCCTGTTATTGAGGACGGAAGGTTAGACGTAAGATTCGGTAATCAACAAAGTTTGCACCATCTGGTAGTGGTGGGAAAACTTTCACACGCATAATTGCGCTTTGAATGCTCTGATCATACATTGGGTTTCCGCTGGATTTTACCAGAGTTACTGATTTTACATTTAAGTTTGGATATAGCTCAACCTTTATGATCGCCTTAGCTTTATTGTCAGTGCCATCAGGAATTACGACAAATGGACGAACCGCATTAATAACCTGATCAGCGTAATTACTTACGAGGTTATTTGAATCACTAGTTCCGTTTGGATTACCACCCAGAGCCTTACCTTTTCGAATTGAAGCAGTATTTTCTGAGATGGTATCACCTAGTAAATCATTTATTTGTGCTTTTTTGTTAATCGGTTTAACAGGTGCTTTAGTTGGCACAGGCGACGGAGCTGGTGTCGGTGGTTGTTTAACTGGCGGCACTGGTTTCACTTCTGGCTTTTGCGTAGGCTGTGGTTTTGGCTGTGGCTTATCTTGTTTAATGTTCACATCTGCAGGTGTATCCATCACTTTTAGTGGAGCTGGTACAGCTTTGACAACTGGTTTATAGGTTTCTACTTCTGTTGGTTGCGGCATTGAGACCAAGCTCACTTCGATACCATCTGAACGTGATGGTACGAGCACTGAGATTGGCTTACCAAATAAAGCAACCAATGCAACTACACCAATGTGTAGTCCAAGGGAGATAACCGTGCTATATTTATTATTGCGTTCTTTAACCATTTTTTTGTTTTACAACCAATGCTACTTTTTTAATACCTGAGCTATATAATTTATCTACTACCGAAATTACTTTATCATATTGAACTTCTTTGTCAGCCGCGATTACAACTGGAGTATCTTCTGTTGCTACCTGTACGGCTTTACTAATTAATTCATCTAATGAAGCAATTGGGGTTGCTTTACCATCTTGGGTAAGGGTGTAACTATTATTGGCATCAATATTGATTTCAATCGGTTTCACGGTCACTTGTGCGGCTTTACCAACACTAGGTAAGTTGATTACGCCAGGGGTAAACATCGGTGCTGTTACCATGAAAATAACTAATAACACTAACATGACATCAATGTAGGGTACAACATTCATCTGATTTTGCAAGTTATTGCGACGAGTTCTTCTTTTCATTAACATTCTTTCTTGCGAGCAATTGTGATTCCATCTCCAACTGGGAGCATCGAAATAGTAACCCTTTGATCATCTCGGATGAGTTGGTTTAATTGCTGTAAAGTTTTAATATAATTTTTATCTGGATTCGTCTCCAGAACCTGTCCATACATTAAAACATTGTCAATTACTACAATACCACCAGGGCGTAATAGCTTAATTGCCAGCTCATAATACTCTAAATATTGTGCTTTGTTGGCATCAATAAACACCATGTCTGCGACGAGTCCACTGTCTAGCATGCGCTGCATACTGATATCGGCAGGAGCAATCAAGGCTGTTATTTGATTATCAACCCCAGCTTTGCGCCAATAGCTTTTAGCTAGTTCCAAATGCTGATTACTTATGTCGAGGGTAATCAAAGATGCTTCAGGATTTAATCTACTTTTTAATCCACTCGCCATCCATAGTGCGCTATAGCCAGTAAACATTCCAACTTCAATAATTTGTTGGGGGTTTACCATTTCAACTAATAATTTTAAAAATGCGCCTTGCAATGGCGTAATTAACATCTGTGCATTCGGCAGGTTTAAAGTTTCGGCACGTAGCTCTTTAAGGGCAGAACTTTCACGACAGCCATGTTCTTGACAATAGTCAATTATTTCTGGGGTAATTGGTGTTTTTAACATTCTTAATGTTTAGGATATGAAAAGTAAACATATGAATCATGTTTCACTTCTGATTCATGATATGTTTGTTGCTCTTCCTGATCGATTGCTTCTTTATCCCACCATGTTGAACGTAGTTTCATGCGTTCTTCATGAGAGCCTGGTTTATTTAGCAATGTACGCAAAAATAACATTGCTTCAGATTCATATTTTCTATTTTTCATATTAGCTACCTGTTTAAAATTTTGATTATCTGTAACTCATTAGGGTTAGATTTTATCAATTTTTACCTTGATAAACAAATTCTTTTTCTATTAAATAATTATTCCACCACCAAGACATTTTTCTTGGCTATATAAAACGACTGATTGCCCAGGGGTGATTGCCCATTGTGGGGTATCAAAAACTAATTCAAATTCATCATCATTAATGTAATGTAATTCGCAGGCGGCATCTTGCATCCGATAACGAGTCTTTGCACTATAGCGTCCTGCAACAGGCTTTTCATTTAACCCAAAACTTAATTGATTTGCACGTAACGTTTTTTTCAGTAGTAATGGGTGTTCATGTCCTTGAACAACAATTAGTTCATTAGTCGCAAGGTTTTTATCTGCGACAAACCACGGATCACCTTGACCACCAATACCAAGTCCTTTGCGCTGTCCTAGGGTGTAATACATCAATCCTTGATGTTGACCAACTGTTTTACCTTCAGGAGTCACCATTTTACCTGCTTTGGTGGGCATATAGCGCTGTAAAAACTCTCTAAATGGTCGTTCACCAATGAAGCAAATACCAGTACTATCTTTCTTAGTCGCCGTCGGTAAGTTTAATCCTGCAGCAATTTGCCGAACCTCCGGTTTAGTTAAATTACCTAATGGAAATAGTGCATGACTAATTTGATATTGATTAAGACGGTATAAAAAATAGCTCTGATCTTTGTTGCTATCGACTGCACGCGTTAGTACTTCACCATCTGGGGTTGCCATTTTGCTAACATAATGTCCTGTTGCAACATATTCTGCGCCTAGGCTTAGAGCATGATCTAAGAATGCTTTAAATTTTATTTCTGAATTGCATAGTATATCAGGGTTAGGTGTTCGTCCAGCTTGATATTCATTTAAGAAATAACTAAAGACACGATCTTTGTATTCTTTAGCAAAATTGACAATTTCAATATCTATCCCAAGAATATCGGCTACCGCAATAGCATCCATGCTATCTTGTTTGATGGTACAATAACCATCATCATTATCATCTTCCCAATTTTGCATGAAGATACCAACAACTTCATGTCCTTGTTGTTTTAACAAGTGTGCTGCAACTGAGGAGTCAACCCCGCCAGACATTCCAACTACTATTTTTGTCATACTATTTCAAATCATAAAACTTTGGATTACTGCTAATGGATATTCAATCCCAGCAAGATAATCATCAAAACATTTTTCAACAACTAAACTACGGTGCTCATTGCGTCGGGCACGAATTTCATCAATGCTATACCAATTTGCGGCAATGACATCAGCATCATTGGCTGCAGGTTGTGGTATTGCGGTGTAGTCTGCCAAACTACCTTTGAAACAAAAGCGAATATAAGTGGTTTGATTATTGGCAGGCATCATGTATACACCAACTAATTTTTCAGGAATAAATTCGAGCGAACTCTCTTCACGCACTTCGCGAATTACTGCATCAATCAATGTTTCATTCGCTTCCAAATGACCTGCGGGTTGATTTAGTTTAATTCCCGTTGCAGTACGATCACTTACTAAAATAAAACGTTGATTATGCTCAATAATTGCCGCAACAGTGATATGTGCTTGCCACATAAAATCATTCCTAATTTAATTAGTTATAAGGAAGTTATTATAACAAAGCCTGTATAATAATGTGATTGAATAACTTACTGTATCGATATACTTATGCAACCATTAGCTGAATTACTCCGTCCAAAACATCTCTCTGAGGTAGTAGGGCAACAACACCTAGTTGCTCCAGATGCACCATTAGCGCGTTTAATTAGCCAAGGCAAACTACAATCAATGATTCTGTGGGGTCCACCTGGCGTAGGTAAAACGACACTTGCAAATATTATTATTCAAAGTTTTGATTGTCATGCGATTAAACTATCAGCAGTATTTAGTGGTGTTAAAGATATTAAAGATGCTCTAGAAGTAGCTGAAGAAAATGCACGTGGATTATTTGATAAACCGACGGTATTGTTTGTTGATGAAATCCATCGTTTCAATAAAAGCCAGCAAGATGCTTTCTTACATCATTTAGAGAATGGTACGATTATTTTAATCGGGGCAACGACCGAAAATCCGTCCTTTGAGATTAATAATGCATTGTTATCGCGAATGCATGTTTATGTTTTAGAAGCATTAACGCGTAATGATCTGACACTATTATTTGATAAAGCACTGAATTCTGTATCATCCACAAAAACAATTACTACTGAAGCGCGTGAATTAATTTTGGATTTATGTGATGGTGATGCTAGAAGATTATTAAATATTTTCGAGTTAGTATTTAATGCTGCAAATACCGACATAGTTGATGTGACAGTGGTAAAACAAATCGTTCCCAAAAATTTGCAACGTTTTGATAAAGGTGGAGAAGAATTTTATAACCAAATATCGGCATTACATAAATCTGTTCGTGGTTCAAATCCTGATGCTGCGCTGTATTGGTTTGGACGAATGCTCACTAGTGGCGCGGATCCGTTATATATTGGGCGGAGATTATTGCGTATGGCATGGGAAGATATTGGATTTGCTGATACCAATGCGGCAACAGTAGTTAATAATGCGCTACAAACGTATGAACGCTTAGGTTCTCCAGAAGGAGAGTTAGCATTGGCAGGAGCGGTGATTTATCTTGCCGTTACGAATAAAAGTAACAGTATTGAATTGGCATATAATCAGTTACGTGATTATCTTAAATCAGGGGCTTCGCATCCTGTACCAGTTCATTTACGTAATGCTCCAACTAAATTAATGACAGATTTAGGATATGGACGTGAATATAAATATGCGCATGATTTTCCTAACCATTATGTACCCAATGAGCAATATTTTCCCGATGGTCTTGGTGAGCAGAAATTTTATCATCCGAGTAATCAAGGATTTGAATTACGAATTAATGAGCGGTTGGACTTTTTGCGTAAATTGGATGAGCAAGCAAAAAACAAATAACCATTAGTGGTGAGGAACGAAAACGGCAATACACATTGGCGATGGAATTTGATTAGTTATTATTTGGCAAGATAGCATATCAAGGCTACATTTTAAAACGGTCGGTTCTCCGCTGGCAACCGCATTGGTGATATAAATATGATCCATGGTTACCCGTAAATTTAGTGGGTATTCTAATAATGGGTTGATTAATTCCATGCACTGACTTGAATTGACATTACTGCATTTCTCAATGGTTGCTGGTGCAGGGTAAGAATGGGTGCGATAAAAATAATTGCGATATTCTTTACTAATAAAATACATACTGGTTAGGCTGGTATCAGGTGTACAATTCACTAAATTCCCATAACTATCTAAAGTACATTGCAATGCTGAATCAGGTTTAATTGAACCTCCAGACCAAACAAAATCACTGATATAAACGTATGGTGGTTGGTAAGAGAAAAAAATGGGATTAACCATGTTGAGTTGAGCAGTTGCACAACTAGTAATTATTCCTTGGTTATTAATCTGACAGCGAGTTATATCACCAATCTTTCCCGTAGCATGAGAGTTAATAATATAAATATAATTTCCCAAAATTAATATATCTTGTGGGTTATTCAGATTGCTTACTGCGACGTGACAGCGGTAATCTGCTACGCCTTTGCTACAGCTAATTAATTGATTTTGGCGATAGTCGGTGACAAAAATTATTTCTTGTGTTTCTGATTCGGCTGTATTACTTTCGTTATAATCCAAATCATCAATTTGTAGCGTCGTGCTACTTTCTTTATTGGCATTATCTGTATCGCCTAGACTATTAGGATAATTATTATTCATATCAAAATTGAGATTGTATGTGATTGGCAGCGTAATTGTTTTCTTGAGGTAGCTATTCCCTGTTGATGGAGTGCCGAAAGTATTCATCGGTAGCTGTTGCCATTGGGAATATTGATCTGCTAATTGCGGTGCAAGGAAATTGGTGGCAAATATGGTTCTTAGTTGGGATGATGAATCGTTAATACCATGTAAATTATAATTAGGTGTTATTTGGCTTGGCTTTTCTCGTGACACAAGCTTATCATGATAAATCGCAAAGCCAGTAATACTAATCGCGATTAGGCAGATAATGATAATTGATTTATTTGACTTCATATGAGTAATATATTTATTTTTAAATGCTAGTAGTTCCGCGATTTTATAACCAATGCTGATAAAAGTATGATTATTTCAGGGTGTATTCAATAGTGACATCAATCGGTTTTAACGCAGGTTTATTATTATAAAAACGATATTAGCATAAATAAAAGTTGTATCCAATGATATTTGCGCTAAACTAGATAATAATCAGCCTTGGAGAATCTAGAAAATGTTTTTGTGGTAGTGATACAATATAGTTAATCTGGACGTGACCATATACTAACTGCATTGTTGGTAAGGTATCCATACATAAAAATAATCATGGTGAATGCATTATATGAACAATAAAACTGAGACAAATGATTTATTACAACAAAATTATTCAAGGGTGGCAATTTTTTTACATTGGCTAATTGCTTTGATGGTTATGATGAATATTGTGGGCGGATTATTATTTTCTTGTAACATAATACTATTCAGTAATCAAATGTTGTTGCACAAACAATCTGGTGTGATAATTCTTGCGCTGGTGATTGTCAGGATTATTTGGCGCTTATCACATGAATACCCACGTTTGACAGGTTCGATTCCTGCTAGTGAAGAAGTTTTAGCTAAATTTGGGCAGCTCTTATTATATTTTTTGATGTTGACAGTACCATTATCTGGATTAATTTTTGTTCAAAGTGCGGGTCATAATCCTACATTTGCAGGCTATCATTTACCAATACTCATGCCATTTTTAACCGCTAGCGACGTCCCTCAGCTCGAACTATTACATACTTCATTGGCAATTTTTTTTGCTACTTTAATTTTAGGGCATACGATTGCTGCCTTGAAACATCATTTTATTGATAAGAAACGAGTATTAGTGCGTATTCTACCTAAGTTTTTGCGTAGAGAATAGTTAAATCATATGAAACTAGTCCGCTTATCATTATTGTTAAATAGATCTTCAATGCATCAGAAACATAAAAGTTACGCTTTTTTTGTGACATTAGTTTTATGCCTTGAATATTTGGATATTATTGTTTATTTGCGTAGCGCACATATTTTAACTGGTGTTTATCTTCATAACTCAATTCATTGGATTTATGTTTTATTATTTCTTTTTATTATTTTGTGGTTAACCAATCTGATTGCCAAAGCAATTGTTAAAAAATTACTCCGCTATTTACAACCACGCTGGAGTAATAGCCAATTAGTTATTAGTGCCAGTTTTATTATTACAATCAGTTTTATTTTACAAGCAATCGTCATCTATTTCTATTGCAATACATTAATCAGTCATTTCTTATTGGGTTTCTTTGTTGCGCGTCTAATCTATCAAATCGCGCTTGGTGTCGTAATTCATGATATTTACGAATTTTTATTAGATATTCCTGAATTGTGTGATGAAGTAATCTACCTAATTCTCAATAGTTTGGAACTGAGTGTTTTAATTAGTGTATTAGGATATAAGGCGCTTTTCTTCATTGAAGCTAATTATGATCGTGTAATCATGCTATGTTTTCTGTCAATGGCGGTCTTATGGTTATTTGTAGTCGTTATGTTTACTCTAAATCGACATACTTTGAAGCAAATGAGTAATGAGAAAATTAGTTGTCAGGCAGCGCATAATTTTTCAATTATGTTAAAAACAGAGTTAAAAGATACGATTATTGCATTTAGCGTTGTTGGCGTGCGTAGTAGTTTATGTATTGTTGGTGTAATTTACATGCCAATTTATCTAATCTCAGGGTTACATTTTATGCCACACTATGCAGAAAATATTATTGCCATGTCTAGTTTGTCGGCATTTGCTTTAAATGTAATTGTTGATCGCTATTTGCATAATTTCGCGTACATGAAAATTCTCAAATCATGGTTGGTAGGGTTAATTATTGGTAGCTTAATTAGTTATCTCCTGTTTTTCTTCCATGTAATTCCATTTATTGGCGTAGCTATTCTCGTTATGTTCCATAGTCTCTTTGCTTTGGTATGCCCATTTATCTTAAATGACTTATTTACACCGAAATTACGTCAAGTAGCAATTGTTGCGTGTTATCGAAATAGCTTTCTAATTTTTGCGTCGTTCACGTTTATTCTATTATCATTGTTTATTGAAATCTTACATAATTATGTGGTAACACCAGCGTTGTTATTAATCGCTATAACTGCGATTTGTTATGTGTGTTTAGTATTATTCAATAAACAATCTGAAACGGTGAATGAACTAGTCGAATAATCTGGATAAATACATTTTTAAATATGAGAGGAATATGTCAATGGCTAAAATAGTAGTCGTAGGAAGTGCATCAATTGATTTAACCGTGATTGCTGATAAACGTCCCAATGCGGGGGAAACGGTGATTGGTCAGCAATTAATGTTATCATCAGGTGGTAAAGGTGCAAACCAAGCGGTAGCAGCCGCACGTTTGGGTGCAGATGTTACGTTTGTTGGCTGTGTCGCTAATGATAGCTATGGGAATGATATTATTGAAAACTTTAAACAGAATAATGTCAATATTGAACACCTTGCCAAAGTCGAGAATACGACTACAGGAACCGCACATATTATCCTAGCAGAAGGTGATAATAGCATTGTCGTTGTACCGGGGGCTAATTTGAATGTTAGTTGCCAAATTATCGATAATGCACGTGATGAAATATTGAATGCCGACATCGTGATGGTGCAACAGGAAATCCCGTTGGACAGTATTGCTTATTTGGGTGAACTTTGTCATAGTCACCAAATTCAATTATTGCTCAATCCTGCACCGATTCAAGCAACACCATCAAGTGTGATTGCTAATGCTGCGTTTATTACTCCGAATGAACACGAGGCAAGTGCGATTTTTCCGACTATGAGTTTGAATCAGGCATTACAAAATAATCCACATAAATTAATTGTTACCCAAGGTAGTGCGGGTGCGCTTTACCATGATGGGCAAGAGGTTGTGACCGTGGATGGTTTTAAAGTACAGGCGGTTGATACTACTGGTGCTGGTGATACTTTTAATGCGGCTTTTGCGGTAGCTATCGCGGAGAAAAAATCATTTGCCGAGAGTATTAAATTTGCCAATGCGGCTGCGGCATTGTCTGTACAAAAATTAGGTGCACAAGGCGGGATGCCATCAAGAACAGAAGTTGAGGAGTTCTTAGGATGAATAAACATGGAATTTTAAATAGCGAGATTTGTAAAGTTTTGGCGGATTTGGGACATACGGATATGATTGTGATTGCGGATTGTGGATTACCGATCCCAGATGGTGTAAAACGGATTGATTTAGCACTTAAAATAGGTGTACCAAGTTTTATTGATGTGCTTGACTTATTAAATGAGCATATGCAAATTGAGCAAGTAACGATAGCCCATGAAATCCATGATAAGAATCCATCAGTTTATACGCAATTACAACCTAAATTGCCTGCGGATATAGTGATTAATGAGGTATCTCATGAACAATTTAAACAACTGACCAAACAAGCTAAGGCGATTATCCGAACTGGTGAAGCAACGCCATATGCAAACATTATTTTAAGTGCTGGTGTGATCTTTTAAGTTTTTATAATAGGATATGATTTATGAATGTAATTTTACAAAAAATTCATAAACAGTTTGCTCAAAATGTTGTGCTCAATGGGGTTGATTTCGAACTTTTGGATGCTGAGATACATGCGTTAATGGGAGAAAATGGAGCGGGTAAATCGACGCTCATGAACATCTTGACAGGCTTGTTTCCTGCGGATAAAGGTCACATCATTATCGACGGTAAAACCTTACAATTTAATTCAACTCATGAATCAGAAGAGTATGGAATTACATTTATCCGTCAGGAGCTGAATGTTTGGCAAAATCTGAGTGTATTAGAAAATTTATTTTTGGGTAAAGAAATTAGAACCAAACTGGGTTTTCTGAATAAGATACAAATGCGTCAATTAGCAGAGGATAAACTGAATGAATTGGGTATTAGTTTAGATATTGATAAACTGGTTGCGAATTGTTCAATCGGTGAACAACAATTGATTGAAATAGTTAAAGCACTAATGACCAATTCCCAAGTGCTGATTATGGATGAACCAACTTCGGCACTAACTGATAAAGAAGCGGCGATTTTATTTAAAGTGATGCATAAGCTTAAAGCTAATGGCGTCTCGATTGTCTATATCTCACATCGGATGGAAGAGATTTTTGAGCATTGTGATCGGATTACGATTATGCGCGATGGGGTAAGCGTTAGCACACGTTTAATCGCAGAAACTTCATTTCAACAGGTAGTACGTGATATGGTGGGGCGTGAATTGTCTGAACGATTTCCAGCCAAAACACATACTATTGGTGGAGAAATATTTAGTGTCAGTAAATTATCAGGTAAGCGTTTCCAAGATATTAGCTTTTCATTAAGAAAAGGTGAGATTTTGGGATTTGCTGGTTTAATGGGGGCTGGACGTTCTGAAATTATGCGGGGTATTTTTGGACTTGATCCACTTGATACGGGTGAACTATACTTAAATAATCAACGCTTGAATATTCGTGAACCTCGCGATGCCATTCAAGCTGGAATTGGCTTTATTACTGAAAACCGACGCGATGAAGGAATTATCTTGGATTTCTCAATCAAAGAGAATATCGCAATTAATAATATGTATCATTATACCGATTATGGATTAATCAATAAGCGTGCAGAAGTTGATTTTGTACAAAAATTGGCAGATAAATTATTGATTAAAATGTCATCACTAAATCTGGCAGCTGGTCGCTTATCGGGCGGTAATCAACAAAAAGTAGTAATTGCCAAATGGTTGGGAAGTATGCCGCAGGTCTTGATTATGGATGAGCCAACCCGTGGTATTGATGTGAATGCCAAACGAGAAATTTATCAATTAATGAATGAGTTAGCCGCTAGTGGTATGTCAATTATCATGGTATCATCAGAATTACCTGAAGTAATTGGTATGAGTGATCGTGTCGCGGTAATTCATGAAGGACAATTAATGGGTATTTTAGAACAACATGAATTGACGCAGGAGAAAATAATTAGTTTAGCAACGGGAGAAAAAGATGTCGTGGCATAAAAAGATTGGTGATAAATTTCTGCCATTTATTGGTTTTATCATTTTATTTATCGTAATTGGGATGGTGAATCATGATTTTTGGGCACCAATGAATATTTTGAATTTGTTACGTCAAATCTCAATTAATGCATTAATTGCATTTGGTATGACATTTGTTATCTTGACGGGTGGAATTGACTTATCTGTTGGCGCAATCTTGGCTTTAGCTAGTGCATTTATGGCAAGCTTTATGGTACATGGTTGCGATCCGATTGTGGCAATTATTCTTGCGACTTTAATTGGTGCTTTACTTGGTGCGATAAATGGACTATTAGTTACTCACGGTAAAATAGCACCATTCATAGCAACATTGGCAACTATGACAATTTATCGTGGTATGACGATGGTTTATACTGATGGTAATCCAATTACTGGCTTGAGTGATAGTTTTTGGTTTCAGGTTTTTGGACGTGGTTATCTCTTAGGATTACCGATTCCTGCAATTACAGTAATTATTACATTTATCATTGCGTGGATTATCTTAAATAAAACTCCATTTGGGCGGCATGTCTATGCTATCGGTGGCAATGAAAAAGCTTCAATTATTTCTGGGGTTAAAGTTAATAAAATTAAGATATTAGTGTATGCGATTAATGGACTTTTGGCGGCTTTAGCTGGTAGTATCGTAGTATCGCGACTAAATTCAGCCCAGCCAACCGCAGGCGTTTCATATGAACTTGACGCCATTGCAGCAGTGGTATTGGGTGGAACTAGCCTAACTGGTGGCTATGGCAAGATTGTTGGCACACTAATTGGAGCGCTGATAATAGGTACCTTGAATAATGGGCTAAATATTTTGGGGGTTTCAAGTTTCTATCAGTTGATTGTCAAAGGGATAGTTATTTTGATTGCAGTATTTATTGATCGCAGGAAGGCAGCATAATGCAAAAGATATATGGAATATTAATCACGCTTATTTGTGCAATAGTGTTATCTGCGTGTACGATGGATCCACCAGATTGGGCAAAAACTAAACGTACGATAGATCCGCATCATTTACGAATTGGCGTATCATTATCAACATTGAATAATCCATTTTTTGTGTCAATTAAAGATGGTATCGTGCAAGAAGCTGCAAAAGATAATATTCAAGTCAAGATTGCAGATGCGCAGAATGATTCAGCAAAGCAAAATAATGATATTGAAGATTTGATTCAGCAAGGAGTGGATATTTTATTAGTTAATCCTGTTGATTCAGATGCGGTATCAGCGGCAATAGTGGCGGCTAATCAAGCTGATGTACCCGTTATTACAATCGATAGAGCGGCAAATAAGAGTAAAGTTGCAACCTTTATTTCTTCAGATAATGTTGATGGCGGTAAGATGGCAGCGCAATTTATCGTAGATAAATTGGGTAACCATGCCGTAGTCGCTGAATTGCAAGGAATCTCTGGGGCTTCGGCAACTCGTGAGCGTGGGCAAGGTTTTCATCTGATTGCTGATAAAGAATTAAACGTTGTTGCTAGTCAGGCGGCTGATTTTGATCGGGCAAAAGGCTTAACGGTTACAGAAAATCTCCTACAAGCAAATGATAAAATACAAGCGATTTTTGCCCAAAATGATGAGATGGCATTGGGTGCTGTTGAAGCTGCCAAAAGTGCAGGCAAAAATATCTTGATAGTTGGCTTTGACGGTAGTGCTGATGGTATCAAAGCCGTAAAATCTGGCGAATTATCCGCAACGATAGCTCAGCAACCAGAATTAATCGGGCAAAAAGCCGTGGCAATTAGTCAAAAGATTGCTAATAAGGAAGCTGTACCTGCAACCATTCATGTTCAATTACAATTAGTTACTAAGTAACATCTTTATAAGGTTATACCTTGATATTGATTGATGTCAGGGTATAATCATTCAATGCTCTCCTATCACTGTCCCGATTGCTCTTTACTGTTAATCGCTTAAATGCTAAGTTTTTGTATAAAATTGATACATTAATTGATGGTGTTTAGCTATATATATTAGACATTTCGAATGTGTGGATGATTAAGGTGGTGATATAATACGGTTAATTTGCCCAATAAGAATAAAATATTATTGGTATTATGATAATGAAAAATATTGCAGTTGGTTTTAAATATGGCTTATAGCGAAGCAGATACTAAAGAGAAATTAATTACCCCTAAACTAAAAGAATCAGGTTGGTCTGAGTTTCACCTTACCCGCGAGCACGGGTTTAAATATTTCTTTACTGATGGGCGTAAATTACCTGCTAATAAACGTGGTAAAAGATATTCAGTTGATTATCTACTGAGCTATAAAAATGTTAATCTGGGAATAGTCGAGGCTAAAGCCGAGGATAAAGATCCACTGGAAGGCTTGCAACAAGCAATTGGTTATGCCGAAAAACTCAAGGTTGATTTTATCTATGCAACCAATGGACATAAAATTTATGAGCACTCATTATTAACTGGCTCAGGTCAATTTATTGAGAGTTATCCCGCACCAGCCGAATTATTCGCGCGTAAATTTGGCAATGTCGCAAAAAGCATCGAAAAATTTATCACTTATCCGTTCCACATTGAGGGAACAATGAAGCCGCGCTTTTATCAGCAAATTGCGGTGCAAAAATCAGTCGAAGCAATAGCTAATCAGCAAAGCAGAATTTTATTAACTCTGGCTACTGGAACTGGCAAAACCTATATCGCTTTTCAAATTGTTTACCGCTTATTTCAAGCGCAGTGGAATCGAGATGGTACGACTCGTCGTCCAAGGATATTATTTTTAGCTGACCGTAATATTTTAGCAGATCAAGCATTCAATACCTTTAATCCGATTGAAAAAGATATTATCCGCCTTAATGGTAAAGAAATTCGTAGTCGCGGCGGTAAAGTTCCAACTAATGCTAATGTATTTTTTGCGATTTATCAGGCGGTGGCAGAAAATAAAAACCGCCACAAAGATATTGCTGCCGAAGATGAAGAAGCCGATATTACCGCCTACTATAAACAATATCCAGCGAATTTCTTTGATCTAATAATCATTGATGAATGTCATCGCGGGAGTGCTAACGACCAAAGCAGTTGGCGCGAAATTCTGAATTATTTTGGTTCAGCGGTACATTTGGGTTTAACCGCAACTCCAAAACGTGATGATAATGGCGATACCTATGCCTATTTTGGCGCACCGATCTATGAGTATTCGCTAAAAGACGGGATTAACGATGGCTTTTTAACCCCGTATAAAGTCAAAAAAGTACAGACTAATATCGATGAGTATCAATTTGACCCTGATGATATTATTCAGGGTGATCTACCGAGCCAAATAGTTAAACTAGAGCAGTTTGAACGTGCAGTAATTATTCCCAAACGTACCGAGCTAATCGCCAAAACTATCCTCAAAAATATCAGTCCGATGGATAAAACAATTATCTTTTGCGTTAATCAACAACATGCATTGGATATGCGGATTGCGATTGATAAATTCAAAACGATTAAAGATAATAATTATTGCGTACGAATTACCTCGGATGAGGGCGAGATTGGCAAAGATTTACTCGAGTTATTTCAGGATAATGATCGGGATATGCCAGTGATTTTAACCTCGTCTAAAATGCTGACTACTGGGGTTGATGCGCGAAATGTGCGCAATATCGTCCTGACTGCACCGATAAAATCCATGACTGAATTTAAACAGATTATCGGGCGCGGTACTCGAGTGTTTGAAGGAAAAGACTTTTTCACGATTATTGATTTTGTTGGAGCGACTAAATTATTTTATGATGATCGTTGGGATGATGAACCTGTGGATACCACAACCACGACTACTGTCGCGCCAGTTGATGACAATGAGCCTAATGAAGTTAATCAACCAGAGGATAATTCACCGACAGACACATCAGGCAGTCAAGCGGGTAATAATACTGATGCTGGTGGAATAATTGGCGATCCACCAATTCATGAACTAAAACCTAAAGTAGTAATTGAAATAAAAAATAAGAAACTCAGGGTAATCAATATCGAAACTTCTTATGTCGGTGAAGATGGCAGACCGCTTTCAACCAAAGACTATCTGGAGTTATTGATTGATATTTTGGGCGAATATTATCAGGATGGCGATGGATTGCGTGAAATCTGGAGTAATCCGCTGAACCGTAAAAACTTACTCGAGCAACTTCGTAGCCGTCATATTGATGAAACTCAGCTGAATGACTTAAAACAAGTTTTTGATGCTGAAAATAGCGATATTTACGACCTTTTGGCGCATTTGTCGTTCAATCTTGAAATTAAAACTCGCCACCAACGCGCTGAAAGTGCAGGGCAATCTGAATTTGTGAGAAACCATGCTAATCCAATTGCTCAGCAACTAATCCGTTTTATTCTCAATCGCTATGAAAGCGATGGTTTTACTGAGCTTGCTGATAATAAACTCAGCATATTAGTAAACCTCAGTGGTCTGGGTACTGTTCGTGATGTGGCAGTGAATTTTGGTGGGATACCACAATTGCAAAAAGAGTATTTTGAGTTACAGCGGGAGATATATAGATGAAATTATTTCTCAACTTACCAACGTGAGTAAGGGGTTTATTCAGTAATAATAGGTCGCTAACTTTTGCAGAAATTGTCTGCATAATATGATTCGAATAACAATTGAAAGGTTCGGCAATATGGGGCTTGATAAAATTATGGATATAGATAAAAAAATATTAGTCATAGATGAAGTTATTTCTAAAAATATTGACCGGTTTGATGATTCTGAAAGAGGCTTACTCTCTCAGAATATTTTGTCACAGCTTAGAAATTTTATTGAACATACTGCGCTTAAAGCATGTAATAATGATCAAGACATTGAGATTGTTTATTCAGATATTCCAAAGGCCCTCAATTATGTACGCTCAAGAGGTGATTTAAAGTTTTTGGCTAAATTTCACAAATTTTTGCAGCCAATTGCATCACATTATACAATGGACGAAGAAAATTCCGAAAGGTTGATGTTGAAATACTATGAATATCTGCTTAGAATAAAGTCGTATCTTAGTAAAACTCATAATTTAGATGTTCTAAAAAATATAGAACAATTTCCTATTGATTTGGATTCAGCCACCAAAGAATATTATGAAAAAATAGCTCAGAAAATAAACAGCGTTAAACCTAAAAATCAGCGCAATGATAGGTACTATATTCAAAAAATAAAACCATTTTTTGTGAGTCACGAAGTCTATTATGAAGTAACTTTTACAAGGTCGAGTGACAACGTGAGTAAATTTGATCGAGTTATTGCATTTACAAAACTTGATATATCTCCAATTTATGCTGTTAAACTTTATATAAATGATGATAGTATAGATGTTCTAGATAAAAAAATGCCTATCCATATTATAACTGATTGGGAAGTATCAATTCGCCCTTGCGAACTTGACAATTTTGCAAAAATATTGGGTATATTTTCAACAAAGCATAACAGCAATAATCACGAATATCAAAATCTAATGAAGTTTCTCAAAAATACAGGTTTTAGTTTAGTAGATTTAATGGATATTGAAGATAAACATTATGAGTATATAAAAAGTAAATTAACTGATGGAGCAAAAACAACTAGTTTTTCTCAAGTTCTAGATAAATGCCGCGAATTGGTAAAAAGCCGTTCTGATGGGAGTAACGTTATAAGATATTTGCTTTATAAGCTTAATAATAAGATCATTAAGCAGCAATATCAATATAAGGAGACCTGTAATGGGCTATCAAACTTATACCTTGGATGGGGGTGTAAAGTATTCGATGAAATGCCTTTTAATGCTTCACTTTTAGGTCATAACCCAAGACTTTGTGATTTATTTGATTGCATTGACTATACAGGTCGGGAGCATGAATTATTTGCTCGACTTATTAAAAATAATACTGAGACAAAAGGAGAATTATATACTCATAAAGGAGATATAAAAGGTTTTAAAGATATTGATGGCCTCATAAATCTTTACAATAAAAAATTATACAAAACCCATAAAGAAAAACGAAGTATAGCGAATTATAAAGACTTTATTTATGTTGCTGGATATGAGGCGGATACTATACAAATTATTCAAAAAATTAAAGAACTATCTGCCTCTGGTGTTAAAGGCTATACAAACTCCGTGGAGGCGTGGATGCAATCCACTTCTCATGCGATAGATTGTGCTGATAAAAAAACTTCATTACAATTAATGTTTGAGAAGTCAAAAGTAGCTTTAATCTATGGGTCAGCGGGCACAGGGAAATCTACTATGATAAATCACATATCGCAATTTTTTAATGATAAGAGAAAGCTTTATTTGGCTAATACTAATCCAGCTATAGATAATTTAAAAAGAAAAGTGGCAGCATCAAACTGTGAGTTTAAAACAATAGCAAAGTTCTTATATGGAAAAAGTTGCGAAACAGATTTTGATTTGTTGTTTATCGATGAATGCAGTACTGTTAATAACTCGGATATGCTTGATGTTTTAAATAAAGCATCTTTCAATTTATTGGTTTTAGTTGGTGATGTTTTTCAGATAGAGTCTATTAACTTTGGAAATTGGTTTAATGCCTTACAGAGCTTTATTCCAAAAAATTCTACTACAGAATTGATCACACCTTATCGGACTAAGAATAGTAAGCTTCTTGAACTATGGAATAAAGTAAGAAATATAGATGATAATATCTTGGAGCACATAGCAAAAAATGATTATTCTAAAACATTGGATGATTCAATTTTTGTGCGTTCTGAAAACGATGAAATCATTCTATTATTAAATTATGATGGTCTTTATGGTATAAATAACATTAATAGATTTTTACAGGAAAACAATGAGAATAAATCAATAATATGGGAGAATTTAACTTATAAAGTTAGCGATCCTATTTTATTTAATGAAACCAAACGGTTTGGACCATCAATTTTCAATAATCTGAAAGGCAAAATAGTTGATTTTAGGACTTTTGAGGACAAAATACAGTTTGACATCGAAATCGACAAATCAATCATGGAAATGGATACTTTTCAATATGATTATATTCTGCTAGGTAACCAAACGAATAGCAATTCAATTATTCAATTTAATGTAACAAAACACAGAAGTACCGATGATGATGACGAGTCTTCTGCTGCTGTTGTTCCATTTCAAATCGCTTATGCTGTTTCTATACACAAAGCACAAGGCTTAGAATATGATTCTGTTAAAGTCGTTATTACAAATGAGGTAGAAGAGCGCATTAGCCACAATGTTTTTTATACTGCAATTACAAGAGCTAAGGAAAAGTTGAAAATCTATTGGTCTCCAGAAACTGAAAGTAAAATTTTGACAAGTCTTAAAAAGCGGAATATAAATAGAGACGTTGGATTAATAAGATCAAAGATAGAAGTAAAATAACCTTTTTTAATTTATAATTTAAAATCAATCGTTAAATTTGACACTCTCCAACGTTGCTTAATTTTAAAGTGAATAATAGGATAATTAATGGAAAATAAGATCAACCGTATAACCGACATACTCCGCCGTGATGATGGCATCAGTGGGGCAATGATGTACACCGAACAAATTAGCTGGATATTGTTTTTAAAATATCTCAATGATTACGAAGAAGCCAAACACGATGAAGCGTTGCTAGATGGTAAAGAATACAGCTATATCCTAGATGAGAAATATCGCTGGAATAACTGGGCATGTCCGCAAAAAGACGGCAAATTAGATAAAATCAATGCCAAAAGCGGTGATGATTTATTGTTGTTTGTCAACGGCAGCCGTAATTCTGATGAAGTTGGACTATTTGATTATTTGCGCAGTTTTAAATCAATTAATGAAGATTTTAAATCAGTGCGCTATAAAATCGGCGCAATTTTTGAATTTTTGGATAATCGGATTGCCAACGGGCATACTCTCCGCGAAGTTCTGGATTTAATCAATGAGATGAATTTTCATAGCCAAGCCGATTTATTCCAGTTATCGCTGATTTATGAGAAATTGCTCAAAGATATGGGCAGCGATGGCGGTAATAGCGGGGAATTTTATACTCCGCGCCCACTGATTAAAATGATTACGACGGTAGTTAATCCGCAAATTGGCGAAACAATTTATGACCCAGCTGCGGGTAGCTGTGGCTTTTTGATTGAAGCTTATAATCATATCCGTTACCTAAATGATGATCTTAGCAAGCCACGCGATTTATCGACTGACCAGCTCAAATTTTTGCGGGAAGATACTTTTTTTGGTAATGAAAAAACGCCATTATCTTACGTGATGGGTGTGATGAATATGATTTTACACGGCATTGAAGCGCCGAATATTGCCAAAACCAATACTTTAACCCGTGATATCCGTTCGTTTGAAGAAAAAGACCGCTATAATTGTATTTTAGCTAATCCACCTTTTGGCGGTAAAGAAAAAGAACAGATTCAGCAAAATTTCCCAATAACCTCAAATGCCACCGAGTTATTATTTTTGCAGCATATGATGAAAAGCCTGAAAGTAAACGGGCGTTGTGGTGTGGTTATTCCCGAGGGTGTTTTATTCCAGACTAATAACGCATTTCAAGCCGTCAAAAAAGACTTACTGGAACGCTTCAATGTTCACACCATCGTATCACTGCCGAGTGGGGTATTTTTGCCGTATAGTGGAGTTAAAACTAATGTGATTTTCTTTGATCGCAATGGCTCAACCTCTGAGATATATTATTACGAAGTAAACCCACCGTATAAACTTACCAAAAATAAACCAATCCAGAATGAACATTTTGCGGAGTTTTTGGCATGTTGGCAAGAGCGTAAAATTACTGCTAATAGCTGGATTATCAACGTCAACGATATCAAAGATTATGATATTTCTGCCAAAAATCCGAATAAAACTGAAGCTGTAACGCATGTTTCACCGCTGGAGCTGGTCGCGACTATCAAGCAAAATAATGCGCAAATTGATGAGCTAATGACTGAAGTTGAGGCTATTTTGCAGGGCAAGGCTATCAATGAATAATATCAGCCTAGAAAATAAATTGATTCAAGATGTACGCCAAATAGTTATCGAATCAAAAAACAATGCTATTCAAAGCGTAAATAGTATTTTAACCATGATGTATTGGCAAATTGGTAATACGATCAATCAAGATATTTTAAATAATAACCGTGCTGACTATGGAAAATCAATTGTCGCATCACTGTCGCGACAATTACAAGCTGAGTTTGGTAAAGGTTTTGATGAAAAAAATCTGCACAGAATAATAAAATTTGCGAATATATTTAATAAAGAGAAAGTCGCATCACTGATGCGAGAATTGTCATGGACTCATTTTTTAGTGGTTTTACCTATTGTAGATGAAACCAAACGCGATTTTTATTTACAAATGTGTAAAAATGAAAAATGGAGTGTGCGTGTATTTCGTGAACGAGTAAATTCGATGCTTTATGAACGAACTGCATTATCAAAACAACCTGCTGAACTAATCAAACATGAATTAGCTGAACTTGAAAAGGGCATTGTTAAAGATAATGTGATTTTAAAAGATCCGTATTTACTGGATTTTTTGGATATCAAAGATCGATTTTTGGAAAAAGATTTAGAAGATGCTATTTTGCATCAGCTCGAAGAGTTTTTATTAGAACTTGGCAATGGATTTACTTTTGTGGCTCGTCAAAAAAGAATCATGCTTGATAATGATGATTACTATATTGATTTATTATTTTACAATCGCAAACTAAAAAAGCTTATTGCAATAGACCTCAAAATTGGCGATTTTAAGCCTGAGTATAAGGGGCAAATGGAGCTTTATTTGCGCTGGTTGGATAAATATGAGAAACAAGCAGATGAACAAACTCCGATTGGTATCATATTGTGCACTGGCAAAAAAGAGGAACAAATTGAATTACTAGAGCTGGAAAAAAGTGGTATTCATGTTGCCGAGTATTTAACGGTATTACCATCTAAGGAACTACTGCAACGTAAATTACATCAAGCTATTGAATATGCGAAAAGTAGGCATCAGGAGGTGATTGATGAGTGAGTTATATCAATTGCCTGATGGCTGGGAGTGGGTGGAGTGGGATGGTATTGTAGATATAAAGAATGGTAAGCATTATAAAGATGTAATAAATCCAGATGGTAAATATCCTATCTATGGGAGTGGTGGTGTAATTAATTTTGCCGATGAATATTTATGCAATGAAGATTCTGTCATTATTGGGAGAAAAGGTACAATAAATAACCCAATTTTTGTAAAAGAGAAATTTTGGAATATTGATACTGCATTTGGATTAGAGGCAAACAGAAATTTGTTAGTGCCGATGTTTTTATATTATTTTACACAGAATTTTAATTTTCTGGATTTAAACACGGCAACTACAATGCCATCATTAACTAAATCTAATTTACAAAAAATTAAAATGCCACTTCCACCACTAACAGAACAAAAAAGGATAGTGCAAAAACTGAATGCGTTATTTGAGCGTATTGATAAAGCAATTGTCCTACTTCAAAAGAACATTGATGCTGCCGATAGTTTCATGAATAGCGTCCTCAATGATGTTTTCTCCAATTTAGAACAAAACTATGGTACACAAAATATTTTGGATGGTGTAAATATCGGATCTAGGGTTGGCTATAAGCCAACTTTAATAGATGGAAAAGTACCTTTTATTGGCATGAGTGATATAGATGAAAAATCAGGCATTAATACAAAATATGTTTTAGAAGATTATGAAAAAGTCTCAAAAGGTAAAGTGAAATTTGAAAGAAATGCTGTTTTAGTTGGGAAAATAACTCCATGTACACAAAACAATAAAACTACTATTGTACCTACCGAAATAGATGGTGGATTTGCAACAACAGAAGTTTATGCACTACATTCTAAGGAAAATATGTATCCGTTTTATTTGAATTATTTTATGCGCAGTAAAAATGTTAATGACTACTTAGTTAGTACGATGGTTGGGGCAACAGGTCGACAACGAGTACCATCTGAGTCTATTCGAGCATTAAAAATATCTATTCCTACAATAGATATACAAAAAAGAGCGGTATTATATTTTGATAATATATCCGCTCAAATTGAGCAAGTAAAATCAGCTCAACAGCAAAAAATGCAAAATTTTCTTGATCTAAAATCTTCAATCCTAGACCAAGCTTTCCACGGTAAATTATAATTTTCGGGAGATATTATGAAATTAATGGAGATAAGACCAATTTTGCCAGATTGTGATTTCTTTAGAATTTTATCTGAAACAAATCTGATTTCAGTTGCATTAAGTGAAGATGGTCGATTAGCCTATAGTATAGAAATGGAAAAGCAACAAGATAGAATATATTTTTTAGTTAAATACGGTATTGATACAAGAATTGACGTTTTAGATAAAAATACTCGTGATATAGATCAAAAAATACTAAAAGATAAAACTCATCTGGCTGAACAGTTTTTCGGGGTAATTTTTACCGATTACATATTTGTTAGTGGTAGAAATAATAAAGCAAAATTATTATATATTTTAAAATCTCAAAATGAGCAATTGAAAAATTTGACATTAGCTGAAGCGGTGGCAAATTATGAGGAAATAGCATCAAGGATAAAAAGTATAAATAAAGTTAAACTGAGTTTTACTAATGACATGTTCATATCAGATTACCTTAACCCTAATTTTATTACAGGAGATGACATGGAAAATTTACAATCATCTTCACATACGTTTAACATCTCTATGACGCTTAAGGAAAAATTTAAGGCATTGATTGAAAAAGTCAAAACTACGCAAGGAAAATATATTATAGATATGAAAGATAATGATGACGATGATATACAACTTGTTGGTAGTCTAATTCTTAAATCAACTGATATTGAGATATCAAAACAATCAGATGGTTATTATCACATGGAGGATGTAAAAAATGCTTTATCCAATATATCATCATAGAAATAAGGTGATTTTACTAATTGACATTATGGTTATTATCTTTTCAATTCTAATCAGAAGCTACATAAAAAAGCCATGCTTTGATTTGGTAATATCTGCAATAACTATTTTCTTGGCATTTAGCGGGTCCTTCATGATGGCTTTATATACCAATAAAGAGTTAAATATATTTTGGAGAAGTAAAAATACTTTGAATGTTTTTTTACAAAGTCATCAAAATTATATGGGGCTTTTAACTGTTCTGTTATTTATGATGCTGCTACTAAATATGTTGCAATTAAATTTATTTCAAATCGGACTAAATGGGGTTGTAAGCTTAATTACTATTTGGTTAGTGTTATCTAGATCTTGGATGATGTTTAAACGATATTTGGATACTTATAAGAATACATATAGTAGCCGAATACAAAATGCTGAATAGATTTTACTTTTAATGGTGTTGTTTATTCCGTAAAAAAATTACGGCATATTCTATTCGCATGTTAAAATCTTATTTATGAGATTTTAAGGATAGCAAAATGCTCAAGAAATTCAGTGTAACCAACTTCAAAAATTTTCAAGACAAAATTACCTTTGATCTAGGTGATGCCAAAGGTTACAAATTTAATTCTAAATGTGTGAAAGATGGAATTGTCAATAAAGCAATTATTTACGGTAAAAATGCTAGTGGCAAGAGTAATTTATTATTTGCCATTTTTGATATTATCAGCGGATTTACCGATTATCAGGGTAATGCACAACAATATCATTTTTATCAAAACTTATTGAATGAGTCAACATCCACAACTAAGTTTGAATATGAGTTTTTATTTAATAATCAGTCGGTGGTGTATATTTGTGATAAATCAGATCATAATACTTTTATATCTGAGAGATTATTTATTAATGACCAGCTAATAATTGATCGTAATTCATCGCAAACCACCTTTACCATAAATATCCCTGAGCTTGAAAATTTTGATAATACTCTGACTAGCAATAATTTCTCAGCTATAAAATACGTTTATAAAAATACCAAAATCAGAGAATTAGAAAATGAAACAGCAAAGCTATTTGTTACATTAATGAATTTTGTTGATAAAATGCTTTTCTTCTACTCTCTACATGATCGTCGTTATATAGGTCTAAAAACGTTTGCTTCAGAAAGTATCTATAAGCGGATTATTGATAGTAATAACTTACAGGAGTTTGAACAGTTTTTAAATCACTTTGATCTAAATTATAATTTAGTTGCGAGCACTGATACACAAGGACAGCCGACTATAGCTGTACAGTTTCCTAATCGAGTAGTAGAGTTTAGCCAGCTTGCATCAAGTGGTATGTTGGCATTGGCGTTGTTCTATTATTGGTATATCTATATTGCCGAAATTAAATTATTGGTGATTGATGAGTTTGATGCTTTTTACCATAATAAACTCTCAGAAAAATTTGTTAAGTTGTTAATTGAATCAGATTGCCAAGTTATTTTAACCACTCATAATACATCAGTAATGACTAATGAGCTAATGCGCCCAGATTGTTATTTTAGAATTAACAGAAGTGGTATTACTTCGCTAGCCAATGCGACTGATATTGAAATCCGTGAGGCACATAATTTAGAAAAAATTTACCGTTCTGGATGGTTTGATGAATAAGCAAATATTGGTTATTCTTGAAGGCAAGAAGCCCGACTTAGCAATTATAAACAAAATAAGTACATTACTTAATTTAGAATTATCGGTTCAAATAATTTTTGGTGCTAATATTTATGAGTTATACCGCTCAATTTATGACGATGAGTTTACTAAAATTGAAGATCTATCATTCGGTATAAATGCATTTGATTTGATTAAAGAATCAGATAGTGAAACTTTTAAAAATCATAATCATGCAATTTTACAAAACTATACTGCTCAGGATTTTGCTTTCATTTATCTATTTTTTGATTTTGACCCATGGTCGGCTACTGAATCAAGACCATTGCCAATTATTAAAAATATGCTAGAGCTATTTAATGAGCCAACTGAGCAGGGTAAGCTATACATTAATTATCCAAGCATTGAATCATTTAATCACATTACTGATAATTTCCAAGACTTATATTATCAATATCAAGCAGGTGGAGATAGCTATAAAAAAGTGGCTGGTAGTTATACCACTGAGTCTAAGCAATATAGTCAGATAAAAAAGATTGATCGCAGGAATTTGCTAGAGCTAATTCGATTACATCTACAAAAAGCTAATTTTATTTGCAATAATGATTTTGTGCTACCCAATGATATCACAGAAATCGAGCAGGTTGATATATTTGATAAGCAGTTTATATTTTATAGTCAAGAGCAAAAAACTTATGTTTTGTCATCTATCCCCATTTTCTTATTTGAAATGTATGGTTTTGAAAAACTTAGATTTCTGCTATCTGTTTAATCACTAATATTGATTATATTGTGTATCTTGATATAGTTAATGCAATTTGAAATCACCTATTTTTAATGTGATAATATACTTGATATGTAATTGTATTTATGTTGTTTAGCATGTGATTTACTTATATGTTAACTATAGGTTCTGGCAATCAAATTCACCTCATAACCAATTACACCAGCATCCCAAATCGCTTGTAAAAATTCAGAAAAATTTGTTTCACCATTTTGATCCTTCCTGATTGCCATGATTAAAGCACCTTGATTGAATATTGGGATGGTATGAATCCCACTACATAATGGTGTGCCTTGTTGAATATGGTTGCCAGCTTCCATCAGATAGATTGACATGTAGGCAAAACCAAACAGTTTATTTGTACCAAATTTTGCTTATTTATCGTCTAATTTTGGAGCATAAATAGCACGATTATTAAGAGCAAAATATGAAATATTAGGTGCATGTTTTGATGTTTGAAACGTGCTGCTTGATATGCTAGATGGTGATTTGCTTGACTTGTTGATGGATAATTATTTGATTTAATTTATAAAAATTATTTATGCATTCATAAGAGATTATATATGCATAAATAGCTATTCCATTCTTTAGCCATTTTTTCTATAATCCACCTCTCGCAATTAAGAGGCATAAAAATCTATTAAATCATAATAAAAATTAGATTAAACCATTTTAGTTGTTATCAGTATTTAAAATTAATCATCATCTTTTCAGGGCGTTATTTATGAAATCTAAAGTTATTGTCGGTGCTTTATTGTCTGCTGGTATCTTGTTAACAGGCTGTAATTCAGGTTCTAGTTCATCTCAAACAACATCATCAATTCAATCTTATGGTACGCAAAGCTATGGTACACAAAGTGCAACTCTTAATCAAAGTATTGAAGGTTTGCCACAGGTAAGTATGAGCGATGTAGAGTTAATTTTTAAAGAGTTGGGCGATAGCACTGGTAAGATTGATACTAAGCATGCGGTAGATATTGTATTGGGTAAAGATATGAATGCTTATAATAAAATTATGGCGTTACCGACAACAGGTTATCAAGATGCACTTGCTAAGCAGCAAGCGATTGTAGCATCAATGCCAGAATTTGGTGGTTCATTACTGACAATAGGTTCACGTGAAAAATACAATCTTGCTTTATTTGCGGCAATTTTTATTACTAATACTAGCCAGACAAGCAGCAGTGATGGAGTAAGTCAAGTTGGTGATATTACATTAAGCCAAACGATTGAACGCTCTGCAATGGTATCGCATCGTTTCTTTGGTGATAGTCGTTTAGAAGAGCAAGGCTATACATGGAGTAAAAATCCTGGTACCTTTATGGCGATTTTAAATAATCCACATACAGTTGGCACTATTAATGATATTAGCTATAATAATATTCACCAAGGAGCAGTTGGCGATTGTTATTTCTTAGCCGTATTGGGTGGGTTAATTAATCAACGCGGTGCTCAATATGTGGCTAATCTAATTAATAATGATAATGGTTCTTATAGTGTTAATTATAGCAATATTCACTCGGTTGATAGCCGTATTCAAGTGGGTACAGTTAATGATTTGGAAGTTGCAGTTGGTGCTTATTCTGGTACACATGGTAATTGGTTAACTATTCTTGAACAAGCATTTGGTAATATTTTGATGAGTGATGAATATTCATTTGTTTATTTTGGTAAAAATGTTCCTAGTGCAGGAATTTACTCATTACCAACTTTCTATACTGGAATGGTTTCATCTACATTGCCAATTGGTCAGTATTATCCAGCCTTTAAATTTTTAACTGGTCATGAGGTTTATGAGTTCACTACAGATTATAATGATAAAGGTGATGTTAATTTCAAAAATGTATATGCCAGTGATCAAGAAGGCTATGTTAATTTCTCAGCACAAGAATTATCACCAAAAGCGATGATTAAGGTGATTGATGATTCATTACGCGATAAACGCGTAGTGGTACTAGGTACCTCGGTAGACACAAATTCCTTAGAAGATGGCGAAGATCCTAAGTCTGGTAAAGCATTGCCAAAAGATGTGGTAGGTACTCATGCTTATACAGTATTGGGACATGTGAATGGTAAATTTATCATTCGTAACCCATGGGGTACTAGTTACACGGCAACTGGTCAAGAAGGTTTAGTAAATGGCTACAATATGGTAAATGGTGTTTTTGAAGTTCCAGATAATGAGGTATTTAGTATTTTCACCTCGGTAGACATTGAACAATTACCATCGATTGATAGTACACCACAAGTAGTTAATGGTCAAGTTGTCTTAACTAAGAAAGGTAAGCCAGTATTTACCCAAGGTACAAGTAGTTTATTTGCTCAATTTTCTACGAGTAATCAGGATTATATTAAACACAATTTTACTGGTTCAATAAATACACAGCCTAATTTCTTTGATAATTTTGCAAACTAATTAATTTAGTGATTATTAAATCCTATCATCTATATGATAGGATTTTTATATAGAAATATATTTAGCTAATAGCTAGTGAATTGACACATTAAATACAATCTAATCATCTGAGTGATATCAGGTAATTTTAATAATAATTCAAATAATGTGTGTATCGGTGATATCGTAAAATATAATTGGTATAGGGTTATAAAATGAAAAATATTTATTCAATATTAGTTGCTTTATTATTTAGTTATTTCCTTGTGGGGTGTAATAGCGGTGCAGGCTATCCCGCAAATCAGACTAGCGTAGATACTCACGGTAGTGCGTTCTTAATTCAAAATGGAATTGTGGTGAATGAATCTGCTCTAAATGCGCGTATTCCATTAATTTATCATTCGATTAATCACAATGGTCAATCTGCATCAATCACTTGTTCTGGAACGCTATTAGATGCACAAACTATCGTTACTGCTGCACATTGTGTTTTGGATATGCAAGATTATAAAGCTGCTGGTGAAAATTATACTGAAAGCAGCATTGTTGCCACCAACAGTTTGCGAGTGATTCTACCCGTAAATTTAACGCAGGCGGTAAACCTGAATCAACCTGAGCAGACCAATTGGAATGTTTATCATGTCGCAACAATCTATGTTCATAAAGAAGCCTTAAACGGTGTTGCAGTATATGGTAGTAGTGGTTTTAATATTGTTGAAAAAAGTAAATTAAATGATATTGCAATTCTAAAATTGACTACTCCTGTTGCCAACCAATACCAATTTGCCAAATTAGCAACGAGTAATCCTGCGCTTGGGCAAAGTGAAATTATTGCAGGCTTTGGGGTTAATCAAGGTAATGGTGTTATATCTGCTGATAGTGCTAATGGTGCGAGTAATGTATTGCGCATGGCATATGCCAGTGTCCAGAAAATTGATGCTACTTATATCTATGTAGGAGGTAGTAGCGATCAACAACAAGGTTACAGCAAAAATTGTGATGGTGATTCTGGTGGCCCTGATTTTATCATCGCCGATAATGGCGATTATATTCTTACAGGAATTCATTCATTTAATGATGGTAATGTTTGTGGTGTGACTAATTTACCTAGTGCATCTTTGAGTGCTGCTAGTTATCAAGATTGGATTAAGGGTGGCTATTTACAGGATTCGCTAATTCTTGATAGCTCACCAGCATCCAGTAAATAATGGGTCACATACGAATGATTTAAACTAGGTATGTTTATTGCGTTATCTTAAATTATTCTAGACAATCAGTCGTATTATATTCTATACTTCGTAGTTATAGTACCATAAGATAGGAATTTAGTTAATGATGAAAATAGCCACTTGGAATGTGAATTCACTTAAAGTTCGCCTACCACATGTATTAGATTGGTTAGCCGAAAGTCAATGTGATGTATTGGGCTTACAGGAGTTAAAACAAGATAATCCAGCCAATGAAAAATTAATTGCTCAATTTAGTGAGCGGGGATACAATTTTGTTTATAATGGACAGAAGACTTATAATGGTGTGGCTTTAATTAGTAAATATCCATTAGAGGATATTGTGATGGATTTACCTGATTACGCAGATGAACAAAAGCGCGTAATTGCTGCAACTATTAATGGAGTGCGGGTTATCTGTGCTTATTTTGTAAATGGTGAGGCTTTGGATAGTCCCAAGTACCAGTATAAATTAGCATGGTTGGCAGCATTGGAAAAATACGTTGCTCAAGAATTAGCTAATCATTCACAGCTAGTTTTAATCGGCGACTATAATATAGCTCCTGAAGCGCGTGATACTTATGATGCTAGTATCTGGGAAGGTAATATTTTATGTAGTCCAGC
>RXKA01000049.1:41053-54533 GCA_003962985.1 Pseudomonadota bacterium
TGGGATTATCGCAATATGGCATTTCGGCGTAAACAAGGATTACGCATTGACCATATTTTAGCTAGTGATGCTGTAATGAATCGTGCTCTTGACTGTGTGATTGATACTGCACCGCGTAAATTAGAACGTCCATCTGATCATGCTCCCGTAATTATCACATTAAATGATAATTAATCATGGATATCCATCTAGTATTTGAATTATAAACTGTTATAATCATGGTTTGGCTTAGGCATTTGTGTGACCATTGCAAATTGTTTTAAGCCAAATTTAATTATGGTAATTAACTACCAGCTGTAGATTTAACTGTTTTTTAATTTTTACAGGACTAGTTTGATATGCAATCAAATAATACTATCACACAATATCCACGTTATCTGTGGTTTATTCAACTCTCTTATACCGCAGTCATTCTGCTTGCTAATTGGTTTGACATTCGCATGATTCGCATCGGTAATATTGAAACGGATGCAGGAACATTAATTTTTCCGCTAACTTTTATCTTATCTGATTTAATTACGGAAGTCTACGGTTATAAATTTGCTCGCCGTGCGATTTGGACGGGGTTTTTATTCAACTTTGTATTCATTTTGTATGGACAATTAATTATCCATCTACCAAGCCCAGATTATGCATTGGAAGTTAATAATAAATTTGATAGCCTATTAGGATTTAATGCGCGAATTATTATTGCTTCCACAATCTCTTATTTATGTTCTGAACCATTAAATTCATTTGTGATGGCAAAATTAAAATTAAAAACGCAGGGTAGCAAGATGTGGCTGCGTTTTGTGTTATCAACGGCGGTAGCATCCCTCTTTGATAGTTTCTTATTTGGGGCATTAGCATTTTATGGAACTATGCCATTAGCTGAATTGATTAAGTTTAATTTCACGATGTGGGCAATCAAAGTATTTATTGAAATCTGTGGGTTACCAATTTCGTTACGTTTAGCCCGCCGTTTGAAACATATTGAAGGTCTGGATATGTATGATGTTGGAACTAAATTCTCTATTTTTAGTTTAGATGCAAAATATTCAGCACAGAATAATCACTATAAAACTTAATTGTTGCTTAATCATGTTGGGCGCGCATAAGGCACCAAATTTCAACCTTGTCTGCGCCTAGCTTTCGACACTCCCTTGCTAGTTCATTAACCGTTGTGCCTGTCGTGACCACATCATCGATAATCGCTACACTTTTACCGCTAAGATTTTCGTGTATTCTAAATGCCTTATGAAGATTGGCAATTCGTTCACCGCGATTTAACGTTGCTTGTGGCTGGGTTTCCTTACTCCGTGTAGCATATAAGATACGTACTTTGGGGTGTAAATTGGCAAATTCACGCAATATTTCATGGGTTTGATTAAAGCCTCGTAATTTGTGCTTCTTTGGGTGAAGTGGTACTGGTATAATTATGTCTGGCAGGTGCGTAATTTGAGTGCTTATTTTGGCATAAAAAAGTTGACTAAGAAGTGCTGAATATTCAAGTTTAGTTCTATATTTAAGTTGTTGTAGGATTTGATCTAGGGGAAATCCATAGTCAAAAGCTGCAACAATACGATCAAAGATAAATTTATTTTCACTACAATTTGAACACACTATTTGATGGGGTTGCATTTTAATTAAGCATTTCCAGCAATGTTGTGGTGTCATAGTCGCTTGCCGCATTAAGTCTTGATAGCAATAATTACAAATTTGTTGTGAATTAGTTTTACTACCACATAGTACACAGTATTGTGTGGATAAAATCATGCGAGTCAATAAATTATTTATAAGTGTTAAAAATTTCATATGGAACAATTTTCCTATAGTCAGCGCTTAATTAAGCAACATTTCAATCGTCAGGCATCTTCTTTATCAACATTAGATTTTTTATTTCGCGAATTAGCTGCACGGGTTAGCTCCAGACTTGATTATATCAATTTACAGCCTGATGTGATTATTGATTGTGGGAGTGGTTTGGGATTTGATCATCATGAATTGCGTTCACGTTATCCGATGGCAAAAATTTATGAAACTGATTTGAGCTTAGGCATACTCAAAACACAGCAAACCAATACCAGTTGGTTGGGGCGTGTCTTACGGAATCAAGAACGCCGTAAGTTGATTGTTGCAGATGCTTATGAGTTACCATTTAAACATCAATTCGCTAATTTAATGTATGCCAATTTATTATTACCATATCTAGCAGATATTCCACGTTATTTTAAAGAAGTTTATCGTATATTGAGTGTCGGCGGTAGTTTTTGTATTTCTGGTTTAGGTGTTGATTCATTCAAAGAGTTGCGTGAATTAGGTTTAACTACGTACCGTTTTCCAGATATGCATGATATTGGTGATATGCTAATTGCTGCAGGGTTTAGCAATCCAGTTGTTGATACTGAATATATTACTCTTGATTATGATGATATTGCGACATTGCTTGCGGACATACGGTTAGTAGGGTGTGGGGCAGCAAATGATTTAAGTTTGCGTAAGTCATTATCACGTAAAGAATTTATAGCTATCAAAGAAAAAGATCAGATACCAACAAAAATTACTTTGGAATTATTTGTTGCTCATGGTTGGAAAGATCAGCAGCAGATTAGTCTGCCTGAGGGGTATCAGCCGATTAATTTTATCCGTCATAAATAGGTTTAATTTTATTTTTAGGAGTTGGCTTAATGAACACTTTAAAAGAACATTGGATAGGAATGTTTGGGCTAATTGCACTTTGTGCTGGAATTCCTTTGGAAGCTGGAGCAATGCAAAATGCATGTAATATCGCGGGGGTATTTGGATTAATTGCATATGCAAAAGTCAAGAATAATGCTTTTTTCTTTTATCTTGAATTGGTTGTAATGTTAAGTACGCTCTTAAAAATTTTTGCGGTAAGTCCAATTATTTTGATTACGGCTTTAATTATTGCTACGTCATTAGCACTGTTAAAAATCTTTCAAGATCCAGCATATCGCGTTTGGGATACGGCATTTGGATTGATTGGTTTATCTGGTTTAGTCTATGGTTATGCGGCATTAAGTAATTATGGTTATGCCGTTGGTGGTGTTGCCTCTGCTATTTATAGTATTATTGGATTTCGCAAAGGTTTAAAGAGTGGTTTTATTTTTGCGATATTAAACTTGATTTATGGTGGAATAGCAATTTTTATGATTGTTAAAGGTTAGTGTTGGATTTTGGCAATTATCATTTGATTTCTTAGGGCTATGCTTTTGGCGTTGTGCCATTATGTAATAAGTTTGGGAAGTGATGTTAATTGCTATCATATTGTTAGTAAATGATATTTATGTGTACGGATTTTGTTTTGATGATATAGCATAGATTATGGTAGCTATGATGTATTTGAGTGCAATATGCTAATAAATGTATTTTTTGACTAGAATAATTTGATACAATTTTAGCCGTATAGTAATAACTAGTAGAAGGTCTATGAATTCCAGTAATAAAATAAAAGTATTATTTGTATGCATGGGTAACATTTGTCGTTCTCCATTGGCTGAAGGCGTGTTCTGTCGATTATTGGCAGATAATGATTTAACGGATAGATTTATAGTTGATTCTGCGGGCACTTCTAATTACCATGTTGGTGATGCTCCAGATCAACGAGCAGTAGTTGCGGCAACTAATGCAGGAGTTAAATTACATCACTGCGCGCGTCAGTTTGTTAAGGAAGATTTTGAAAATTTTGATTACATTATGGTAATGGATCATTTGAATTATGAATCTGTACTTAATTTAACTAATAACCATTGTTATCATGAGAAAGTATTTCTCTATCGTACTTTTGATAATGAAAGTGTTGATTTTCAAAATGTACCTGATCCTTATTATGGTGGTAGCTCTGATTTCAGCGAAGTGCTCGATATAGTGACTAAAGCGGGGCTTGGATTCTTGGATTTCCTGCGCGAACAACATCGTTTATAAAATCAAAATGCCAACTAAGAGGTTGGCATTTTTAAATTCTAGATTAGATAATCTTAATCATCTAATAACAAGCTTACAGATTCTTCGTTGTTTACACGACGAATCGTTTCGGCTACTAGGTTTGAGATTGATACAATACGTACTTTAGTGCATTTGCTATTACGGTGTGGAATCGTATCGGTTACGACTACTTCATCAATAATTGAATTTTGGATATACTGTTCCGCATCACCAGAGAATACCGCGTGTGTCGCATAGGCATAAACCTGTTTAGCACCACGCTTTTTAAGCGCTTCTGCTGCTTTACAAAGTGTGCGCGCAGTATCGATCATGTCATCGACGATAATACAGTTTCTACCATTGATTTCACCAATGATATTCATCACCTCAGCCTCATTGGCTTTTGGACGGCGTTTATCAATAATCGCTAATTCAGTACCAAGACTTTTGGCAAAAGCGCGGGCACGGATTACACCACCCATATCAGGTGAAACAATTGTCAAATCTTCATAATTTTTTAATTTGATATCTTGCAATAATACTGGAGATGCATAAATATTATCAACTGGAATATCAAAGAATCCTTGTATTTGATCAGCGTGTAAGTCAACAGTTAATACACGATCAACGCCTGCAGACATTAACATATTTGCGACCAATTTAGCTGAAATAGGCACACGCGCTGAGCGAGGGCGACGATCTTGGCGAGCATAACCAAAGTATGGAATAGCTGCAGTAATACGTCCTGCTGATGCTCTTTTTAGTGCATCAATTAAAACTAACACTTCCATTAAGTTGTCATTAGTTGGCTTGCATGTTGGTTGTAAAACAAATACATCCGATCCACGGACATTTTCAAGAATTTCAACGGCGATTTCGCCATCGCTGAATTTATTAACATTTGCCATACCAACCCTGATGTCAAGGCATTTAGCTACTTTTTCCGCAAACTCACGATTTGCATTTCCTGTGAAGATCATCAAATTTTTACGCATCAGATACACCCATGTAGTATTAAAATTGTTAAACGACAAAAAAAAAGCGCATATCATAATTAACATATGATATACGCTCTTTTAAATTGGCTGGGGTGGTAGGGATCGAACCTACGAATGTCGGAATCAAAATCCGATGCCTTACCACTTGGCGACACCCCAATAAAAACTTTTTCACATTAACCGCAAGCTGCCACTGTTGATTGCGGTAAACTTGCTGCGAGGAAGGTATTATATCTCGTTGATAATATTTCTGCAAGTTTTTTTGCAAGATTTTTATCACTAAATGTAAAATAAATGCAGCTGCCAGAGCCCGTCATTACTGGGGTTCCATATTTTTCATATTGTTTTAATTCATGAAAAATATCCTCTAGTGGCGGGTAAACATTTCTCGCGACTGGCTCCAAATCATTAATTTTTTTATCCAAAAGTTCTTCAACTGTAATGATTGAGGGTGTTGTAGCTTGTGGGTTGAAATTAAGATTAGTGAAAATATCTTTAGTAGGAATATGAAAATTAGGTTTTATAATTACAAAATATAGTTGTGGTACTTCAAGTGGGGTAATTATTTCACCAATACCTTCGACTAAGGCATTATGTCCTTGAATAAAAAATGGTACGTCGGCTCCCAATTTTAATCCAAGTGCCATCAACTCGTGATTAGATAGTCCAGTTTGCCATAATTGATTTAGAACTAATAGTACTGTTGCTGCATTTGAACTACCGCCACCAAGCCCAGCTCCAGATGGGATCACCTTTTTTATTTTTATATTTGCACCAAATTGACTGCCTGTTTCTTCCTGTAATAATTTGGCAGCGCGATACGACAAGTCTTTTTGATAAAACCATGCTTGATAATGCTCAATCAACGATATTTTGCCATTATCAGTGGTTTGAATATCTATTGAATCGCATAAGTCGATTAAACAAAAAATACTTTTTAATAAATGATAACCATCTTGACGCTTACCAACAATTTTTAAGCCAAGATTTAATTTTGCTGGAGACAAAACATTGTGAAAATGGTAACGCATATTCAAATCCTGTGTTAATTAAAAAAAGCCATCTAGTGATGGCTTCCAATTAGTTATTGTGAGCACTAGTTGTCGTATACTCACTTGCTGACATTTTAGAGCTGTGTTTATATTTAGCTTTTTCAGTGTGTTTAAAGGCTTTACATGATTTAAGTACTAACTTACCATCTTTTATGTCACATTTTACTGTTTCGTGTGAGTTATCATCTAAGAATTTAATTGCTGATTGTTTTTTATTTTCATTAATTAAACAATGTTTAGACATCTCAGTTACCGATTCACCATCTTTTAATTGAAAAATCATTTGGTGCTTTTCACAGTGACATTCTAATTTATTTAGATCTAGTTGATTATTTGTTGCGGCTACCGCCGATTCATTGTTCGCGGCAAAGGCACTTAATGATGCTGTTGCTAATAAAGTGTACACTAATTTTTTCATCTATTTTCCTTAATATGATGGTTATAAAAATAAAGGCTACCCATAGATTTTAGCAGAATAGTTGACCATTTTGCTAGAGGGTAGCCTAAGATTTAATTGATTAGCAATTATTTAACTAATTCTAATAATTTATCAAATGCATCTACGAATTGTTGTAAACCATCTTTTTGTAGTTGTTCGCCTAAGTCATGAACATTGATTCCAGCCGCTTCAACTTGTTCTAAAGTTTTAGGAGCATCTTCAATACCATTAGTCAAGCGTTCAGCAGCAATACCATGGTCGCGGAAACAATCTAGAGTTGCATCAGGAACAGTATTAATAGTTTCTTTACCAATTAATTCTTCGATATATAATACATCAGAATAAGCTTTATTTTTGGTACCAGTACTTGCCCATAACAAATATTGTGGCTTAGCACCTTTAGCTTTAAGAGCTGCAAATCTTTCGCCGTGGAAGATTTTTAAATAGTCTAAGTAAGCACAGCGAGAAAGAGCAATTGCAGTTTTACCTTGCAATTCAGCTGGTAATTTTGCATCAACAGCACTATCAACACGAGATAAGAAGAAACTAGCAACTGTTTTAATTTTATCTACAGGTAAACCTTGAGCTGCACGAGCTTCTAAACCGCGAATATAAGCGTCCCAAATTGCATTAACTTGTGCTAAATTAAATAACAATGTGATATTTACATTTAAGCCACGCTCAACCAATTGTTCAAAAGCTACCACACCCGCAGCTGTTGCAGGTACTTTGATCATTAGATTTGGTTCATTAACAGCAGACCACAATTCTAGAGCACTTTTTACGGTACCTTCAGCATCGTGACATAAATCTGGTGATACTTCCAAGCTAACGTAGCCATCTTCACCATTTGAATCCGCATAAACACCTGCCATAATTTGACACGCTTGTTTAATATCAACAACAGCTATTCTTTCATAGCGTTGTAATGGAGTTAAATCTTCTTTTTTCAATTCAGCTAATTGTTCTTGGTAACGTGAATCTGTTGAAATAGCTTTAAAGAAAATAGCAGGATTTGAGGTTACACCAGCTACACCGTCTTCCTCAATCATACGTTGTAAATCACCCGATGCGAGAAATTCACGTGAAATATTATCAAGCCAAATTTTTTGTCCATATTTCTTAATCTCAGCAATTCTACTTAACATTGTGATACTCCTTAATTTAATGTTGCACAAACCTTAATTATACTAGAAAAACCTTATTTTCTGTACGTTTTTATACTGCGATGCAATATAATTAGTTCATAAAATTAACGTTATTTTGCTATACTAACGCTAGTAATTGTATAATTTTTTTTATTACCACTATTGAAATGGGGGTTTTTATGAGTAATGAATTGGATCAATTGCAAGTCAAAGAATGGCTTGATTCCGTTGATAGCGTGGTTGAATATGAGTCAGCAGACCGTGCAGCGTATTTAATCAAAACAGTTGTAAAACATTTAAATGACACTACAGGTGTTCAAATTCATCAAAACTTGAATACGGAATATGTGAATACTATTCCGACAGCTAAACAAGCTGTATATCCAGGTAATAAGGATATTGAAAAAAGAATTTCAGGCTATATTCGTTGGAATGCAGCCGCAATCGTTTTACGAGCAAATAAAGTTAGTAGCGAATTAGGTGGACATATTGCTTCTTATGCAGGTTCTGCATTCTTATATGAAGTTGGTTTTAATCACTTCTGGAAAGCACCAAATAGCGATCAACATGGTGATATGGTATTCTTCCAAGGTCATGCGGCACCAGGGGTATATGCACGTAGCTTTGTCGAAGGACGTTTTTCTGAAGATCGCGTGTTAAACTTCCGTCAAGAATCATCTAAAGTTGGTTTGTCTTCTTATCCTCATCCATGGTTGATGCCTGATTATTGGCAGTTCCCAACCGTATCAATGGGTCTTGGTCCATTGATGGCAATTTACCAAGCTCGTTTCATGCATTATATGGCAGATCGTGGTATCGTAAATAGCGAAGGACGTAAAGTTTGGTGTTTTATCGGTGATGGTGAGACTTCTGAGCCAGAAACTTTAGGTAATTTACACATCGCTGGTCGTGAAGGCTTGGATAACTTAATTTTTGTGATTAGCTGTAACTTGCAACGTTTGGATGGACCTGTAAATGGTAATGGTAAGATCATTCAAGAAATGGAAGGTCTATTTGTTGGTGCTGGTTGGAAAGTAATTAAAGTAATTTGGGGTCGTGGTTGGGATCGTTTATTAGAAAAAGATTATTCTGGTAAATTGAAACAATTGATGATGGAAACGAATGATGGTAGTTATCAAGATTTCAAATCTAAAGATGGTGCGTATGTTCGTGCTAAATTCTTTGGTACGTATCCTGAGACATTAGAATTAGTTGCCGATATGACAGATGATGAGATCTGGGCTCTAACTCGTGGTGGTCATGATTTAGATAAAGTTTATGCAGCTTATCATGAAGCAGTTAATAATAATGAAGGTAAACCAGTTTGTATCTTAGCTAAAACAATTAAAGGCTTTGGTATGAAGGGTGAGGGCGAATCACAAAATATCGCTCACCAACAGAAAAAATTATCAACTGAGACATTAAAACACATCCGTGATAAATTCAATATTCCAGTAACTGATGAACAAATTGAAGAAGTTCCGTTCATTAAGCTTGAAGAAGGTACCCCTGAGTATAATTATCTTCATGCTGCCCGTCAAAAATTGGGTGGTTACTATCCTGTACGTAAGCCAAGCACTACTACGTTGCCAATTCCTGAATTATCAACGTTTGAAGCGCTATTAAAAGATACTGGTGAACGTGAAATGTCAACTACAATGGCATTTGTACGGATGTTGAATACCTTAGTTAAAGATAAACAATTAGGTAAACATATTGTACCTATCGTGCCTGATGAATCTCGTACTTTTGGTATGGAAGGTATGTTCCGTCAATTGGGTATTTGGTCACATGTTGGTCAAAAATACACGCCAGAAGATGCTGGTCAATTGATGTATTATAAAGAATCACAAACTGGTCAAATCTTCCAAGAAGGTATTAATGAACCAGGAGCAATGTGTACATGGATTGCGGCAGCAACTAGTTATGCAAACCATAATGTACCAATGATTCCATTCTATATTTATTATTCAATGTTTGGTTTCCAACGTACTGGTGATTTGGCTTGGGCGGCTGGTGATATGCGTGCGCGTGGTTTTATCGTTGGTGGTACTGCTGGCCGTACAACTTTGAATGGTGAAGGTTTACAACATGAAGATGGTCATAGTCATATTCAAGCGGATTTAATTCCAATCTGTGAATCTTATGATCCTACCTTTGCTTATGAAGTAGCGACAATCGTACGCCATGGTATGCATGAAATGTATGTAGAGAATAAAGATAAATTCTACTACTTAACTGTAATGAATGAAAATTACTCTCATCCAGCAATGCCAGAAGGCGTTGAGCAAGACATTATCAATGGTTGTTATTTATTCAAAACTGTTGGTGAAGGTCAACTTGAAGTTAACTTGATGGGTAGTGGTACTATTTTCCGTGAAGTGATTGCGGCAGCAGATTTATTAGCGCAAGATTTTGGTATCAAGGCTAATGTATTCTCAGCAACATCATTTAATAAGCTTCATCGTGATGGTATGGCAGTAACTCGTCATAATATGTTAAATCCTCTTGCTGATGCGGCAAAACCTTTTGTTACTCGTCAATTGGAAAAAACTAATGCATTGGTAACTGTGGCATCAACTGATTATATCCGTAGTTTTGCTGATCGTATTCGTGAATACGTGCCTGGACGCTATGTTACATTAGGTACTGATGGTTTTGGACGTTCTGATTTCCGTAAAGCATTACGTGAATTCTTCGAAGTTAACCGTTACTACGTTGCTGTGGCTGCCTTGAAAGGATTAGCTGACGAGGGTTTAATCGAAGCTCGTGTAGTGGCTGATGCGCTTGTTAAGTATGGAATTAATACGAATAAAGCAAATCCTTGGGAAGTTTAATTTTATGAAAATTAGTGGTACAAAATTGCTTATTTGTATGCTTGGTTTGTTAAGTTGTTTGAGTTATGCTGACAACGGTCGTAATCAAGGTGCGGTAAACAATTTGTGCCAAAATCTTACGGCTGCTTGTAAGCAAGGTGATAAGCAAGCTTGTCAAGCAGCAAAAGAAACTGGGTGCTTATGTAACGCTACAACTGGCACATGTACCCGTGGTAATTATTCAAATAGTAAAGGTTAAACAATGAGTATCTTAGAATTAAGAGTTCCTGATATTGGTGGTCATAGTGATGTAAATGTTGCTGAAGTTTATGTTAAAGTTGGTGACAAAGTTAATATTGATGATAATCTTTTGATGTTAGAAACAGATAAAGCAACAATGGAAGTTCCTGCGGAATCTGCTGGTGTAGTAGTGGAAGTATTAGTGCAAGTTGGCTCTAAAGTTAATGAAGGTGATGTATTTGTAAAAGTACAAGCTGAAGGCTCTGCATCAGTTGCAGAAACTCCTGTAGCGGATACAGCACCAGCTGCAGCTCCTGCTGTCGAAGTGGCACCTGTAGCAGCAACAGCAACTACCGCAACACAATTAGTTAATGTGATTGTGCCGGATTTAAGTGGTCACCACGATGTGGGAATTATCGAATTAAATGTTAAAGTTGGTGATAGTATCCAAGAAGAAGACACTATTATGACTTTAGAAACCGATAAAGCAACGATGGAAGTTCCTTCAACTGCAACTGGTGTAATCAAAGAAATTAAGGTTGCTGTTGGTGGTAAAGTGAATCAAGGTGATTTGATTTTAGTCGTTGAAGTGGCAGGGGTAGCAGTGTCTGCACCAGTAGCACCTGTTGCGGCAGCACCAAGTGCGGCTCCAGCTCAGGCGGCGGCACCTGCACCAGTAGCAACGCCAGCACCAAGCCCAGCGAAAGTTGATGAGGCATCATTTAGTAAGGCTTTTGCGTCACCATCAATTCGTAAATTAGCTCGCGAGTTGGGTGTTGACTTGGGTAGAGTAAAAGGCTCTGGCAACAAAGGTCGTATTACTGAAGATGATGTGAAGACATTTGTTAAGGGCGTTATGAGTGGCGCGGTTGCTGTAGCTAATGCGTCACCAGCGGCTGGTAGTGGGGCTGGTTTAGACCTATTACCATGGCCTAAAGTAGATTTTGCTAAATTTGGTGAAGTTGAAGTTCAAGAAATGTCACGGATTAAAAAATTATCTGGTGCCAATATGGCGCGTAACTGGGTAATGATTCCACATGTAACTTATTATGATAAAGCTGATATTACAGGGTTGGAAGAATTCCGTAAACAACTTAATGAAGAATACAAACGTGCAGAAATTAAGATTACGCCACTAGCGTTTATTGTTAAAGCTGCAGTTTTAGCATTGAAAAAATTCCCAGAATTAAATGCTTCAATTGATGGTTCGAATGTTGTTTATAAACGTTACTATAATATTGGTTTTGCGGCTGACACTCCAAATGGTTTAATGGTACCAGTTATCAAAGATGCTGATAAAAAAGGTTTGGTAGAATTAGCTCAAGAAACATCGCGTTTAGCAAAAGCTGCGCGTGATGGTAAGCTCAAACCAACTGAAATGCAAGGTGGAACGTTTACTATTTCTAGTATTGGTGGTTTGGGTACTTCGTCATTTACTCCAATCATTAATGCACCTGAGATTGCTATTCTTGGTGTATCTAAGTCTGCAATTGAACCATTATGGAATGGTAAAGAATTTGCACCACGCTTGATGTTGCCTCTGTCATTGTCTGCGGATCACCGCTTGATTGATGGTGCATTAGCAGCTAAATTCTTAACTTTCTTGACGCAGTTATTATCTGATTTACGTCGGATGGCTGTATAGTTTAAGCTGATAGTTATGCAAATCGGGGTATTTAACCCCGATTTTTTATTTGATGATCTGACATACTTGTTGTGGATCCTGCCAGTTAACTGCGTGTCCAGTGTTTTTAATTTCAATAATTTTGTGTTGTGGATATGCTTGAATTGCCTTTGTTATCAATGGTACATTAACAACTTGATCATTTTGTCCAACAATGAATGTAGCTGGAGTGTGATTATGAATAAACTGCGTATAATTAATTGACTCAGTTTGCCACTTGTGTAATGCGCTACCTTGTGCTACCATAGTTTCATTAGCAGGGAATAATTTACTCATTTGAGGATCGATAAATGAAGTAAGCATCTTATTTAGCTCACTAGACTCATAACCATAGATATTGTTACTAAACACGTAATTATAGATTGAACTTTCAGATGTGAATGGTGCGTGTTCTTTAAATGGATAGACACTTAATTCTGCATTTTTAGTTGGAATTACTGGAGAAATCAGGTATAAATGTTGATATTTATGATCAAGACTAGCATTTAGTGCTACCGCACCACCCATAGACCAACCAACTAAAGTTGGATTATTAATTTTCTGAGCTTTAACAAAATTATTTACATCTTGCGCCATCGCTGCAATCGTTGATTCTCTGGCTGTTTGATTGGTTAAAGTCTGGTTTATTCCTGCATAATCATAGAGATATACATTGTGTTTTTGTGCTAGGCATTCGACAAACTGACGATTCCAAAAATTTGCAGTGGTAGCATATCCAGTAAGTAAGATTACATTACTAGCGCTAGGTTTAGCACTCATAATTTGGTAATAGTGTACGGGTTTAGATTCAACCATGATTTGGTTGTCTTGTATATCTAGAGCATATAGATTACCAATAATGGTTAATAAAAGTAAGCTAGTTTTTTTCATGATAAGCTTGTTCTCCAATTCTAATTTATTTATTCTTCCAATAGCTATTATACACAACGTTGATTAATCTAGATTAAGATTATTTGGTCGCCAAAGTATATTATCCTCAATTTGACTAAAATAGCTGAGTAGATGTTAAGTATCATATATCATACTAATTTAGTATGAGATTTTAAAAACATTAAAAAATATAAGAATAATATAATAACCATATATAAAATGTGGTAAAATATGATTTATCTTGATTATCATTAGAGGAAAAAATTATGCAAAATGTAAGTACTCACCCTAAAAAATATGATACGCGAC
>RXKA01000049.1:54583-81779 GCA_003962985.1 Pseudomonadota bacterium
ATTCTAATGTATGTGGTGGTAGTTGCGCGGTAGTTTGTCCAGCGGGAAAACTTTGCGAAGGTGCATGTTTGCGACAACATATAGATGAGCCAATTGCTATTCGTAGATTACAGCAATTTGCGGTAGATTATGAGATGCAAAATAATTTGCAAGTACTTGATAAAACTGTAGTAACTAAAGAACAAAAAGTTGCGTGTGTAGGTTCTGGTCCTGCAAGTTTGGCATGTGCTGCTAAATTGGCACAAGCTGGTTATCAAGTAGAAATTTTTGAAGCTAGTTCACGTGCTGGTGGTATGTTAAGTTTTGGTATTCCTGCCGAGCGTTTGGCACAAGAGATTGTTGATTTTGATGTTAAAACTGTCGCAGACTTAGGCGTGAAGATTCATCTAAATACTAAGGTAGGTCGTGATATTAGTCTTGCGGAATTAGAGCAAAACTATGCTGCCGTATTTATTGGTGCTGGACTGTGGGGTGGTAGAAAAATCGATCTTGGACAAGGCGCAATGTCAGGTGTTGTAAGTGCGATGGATTTCTTGCCTGTGGTACGTGCAAATGGTACTTATAATGTTCCTGAGGATGTTGTAGTTATTGGTGCTGGTGATACAGGTATGGATTGTGCTTCTACGGCGAAACAATATGGTGCAAAGAATGTAACTATTTTGTGTAATGAAGAAAATATTCCTGCGTACCATGAAGAACTAGAAGCGGTACAACAATTAGGGGTAACAGTATTAACCAATTTTACTCAGTATAAATTTATTGGTGCTGATAGTGTCAATGGGGTAATTGCCACTCATGCAAATAATTTTACCGAAATAAAACTTAAAGCTGATTTAGTCATCTGGGCGATTGGGCAGCAGATAGAGTCGCCAGAATTATATGCTAATTTAAAGGTTAATGGTAATAAGTTGGTAGTTTCAGGTTACCAAACGAGTAATCAGAAATTTTTTGCCGCAGGTGATGCAGCCAATGGTGGTAGCACAGTAGTGCAAGCGGTTCATGAAGGTAAAGAAGCAGCAAAAGCGATTATTGAATTTTTGGTAGATGGAGAGTAATCATGACAGTAAAAAAAGATTTATCAATTAATTTCTTAGGCGTACATTGTGAAAATCCATTTTTCTTAAGTTCTTCTCCTGTTGGTAGCAATTATGAAATGGTGGCTAAGTGTTTTGATGAAGGTTGGGCTGGGGTTTATTTTAAGACTATTGGTTTTTTCATCGCAGATGAATGCTCGCCGCGTTTTGATATCGTAAATAAAGAAGCTACGCCATGGCTTGGCTTTAAGAATATGGAGCAAATTTCGGATAAACCATTGGAAAAAAATTTAGCTGCGATTGCCCAATTGAAAAAAGATTATCCAACTAAAGTTATGGTTGCATCAATTATGGGGCAAAATGAACAAGAGTGGGAAGACTTAGCGCGTTTAGTAACTGAAGCTGGTGCCGATTTGATTGAATGTAATTTCTCTTGTCCACAAATGACGAGTCATGCAATGGGTTCAGATGTCGGTTCAAATCCTGAATTAGTGAAACTATATTCTGCAGCTGTTGTACGAGGAACACATTTACCCGTTATTGCTAAAATGACACCCAATATTACCTCTATGGAAGTACCTGCATTGGCTGCTGTTAATGGTGGTGCACATGGTTTGGCAGCAATCAATACTATAAAGTCAATTACTAATATTAATTTTGATCATCTAACTGCAATGCCCGTAGTTAATGGTAAGTCATCGATTTCAGGTTATTCTGGTGCTGCGGTAAAACCTATTGCGCTACGCTTCTGTGCTCAGTTAAAACAAAATGAGCAATTAAAAAATATTCCACTAAGTGGAATTGGTGGTATTGAAACATGGCGTGATGCGGTTGAGTTCTTATTGTTAGGTTGTGAGAACTTACAAGTAACTACTTCAATTATGCAATATGGTTACCGTATTATTGATGATTTATGCAATGGTTTAGAACACTTTATGGAAGAACATGGTTATGATCATTTGAGTGATTTCATTGGTTTAGCATTGAAAAATATTGTTCCGGCAGAAGAAATTCAACGTGATTTTAAAATTATTCCTGCGATTGATACAGATAAATGTATTGGTTGTGGTCGCTGTTACGTGTCATGCTTTGATGCAGCTCATCAAGCAATTGATTGGGATGCCGCAAACCGTAAACCTTTCATAAATGATAAATGTGTGGGTTGTCATTTATGTATTAATGTTTGTCCTGTGACAGATTGTATGACGCCAGGTGAAATTAAATTTAAGGAAAATCGTCAGGTTTATCCTGTTGATACCAAAAATATTTTAGTTCACTAATTATGAATAAACCCCAATTATAATGATTGGGGTTTATTATTTTATTTATACTATAGCTTTATTGTTGCGCACAGTATAAGTGACGTTTACTACATCCGCCATCAATATTACATTGTTTGTCTACATATACCCCATAATCAACTTCATTGGTATATTTTGAGCAACCACCACCATTATCAGAGAACGCAGTTGGATAAATACTTCTTGAATCGCCATATAAACCACCTAGCGCATTAACACCGCTATCACCGATAGACCAACTACTGCAAGTTAGTGGTTTACCATCATTATATTTAATCATAAAGAAGTTATCAAATCCTGTCCATGCATGACCGCCAGTAATATCGATTGGGTAGTTAAAGGCAAATTTACCACTACCATCCCCGAATGTTCCACTCTCGTTGGTAATACTAACGATTTGTCCACTCGTATTTAAGTAGGTTGTATTTGCTGTGAGCACCCAGTCTTTACTATAGACACCACCGCAAGTTGCTGCTGTTGTACATGCATAGCGAGTATTTACCTGCATAATAATTGCTTTACATACTGAACCCGCAGGGCACTTAGGATCAGCTTGACATTTACCGTCTGCACCAGCAATACTGCCTAAATCACCCCAATAATCATCTTGAGTCATGAAAATAAGTTTTGTGCTAGCTGGAGTAAAAAAGTACAGTACTGTTTTAACAATTGGTTGTCCTTGTGTATCTTTTATTCCTGTAGTTAAATTAACATAGTACGTTTTACCTGCTAGGTATGGACTAGCTGGTGTAAAGGTAAATGTATTATCACCATTTGAAGTGATGCTACCTGCCAATGGAGTATTATTTATATCACTAGAATCAGTGATAAGAAAGCTGCTACTTGTAACGGTAGTTGGATCAATGGGGGATACGCTATTAAATCTAACTTTTATTGGAGAATTTAAATTGGTAACCATATATTTATTTAATGCAGATAATTCAGGTTCGGCTATTAAGGCTTGTGGTTGTTCAACACAATATAATGGACGATCTTTATTACATGCATGTTTTTCTAGATCAATTAGTCGTTCGTTAGTTTGATTAACCCAGCCAACACGACCATTTTCATCATCGTGCTTAGTAGTCCAACTTTTACAATTGTTAGAGTTTATCCAACTAGCATTTAGACCCGTCCAAACTTTTATGTCTGCATTTTTGATATATGATAATACTGGGAAGGTAAATGTTGCAAATGGATTGGCAGTACCAATTTCAACTCCCCCAACGTCATAATAACCAGTTTGAGATTGTAACACCCAATCCAAATCATGACCTGCACCACAATAACCATCATCATCGCAAGCATAGCGTAAACTCGGAATCCCCATCATCGCTTTATAAGTGACGCTAGTATTTGGGCGAGCACTATCTGTATTGCATAGATTATCAGCCCATTCTTTGGCATTTTGTCCTGTATTTGGATTACCTAAATTACCTTCAACAGAAGTACTCGTCACGAATATTTTATATGCTGGCTGTGTCGTCATTGTGTAGTTATTATTTGATGCTACGCTTTCTGAATTTGCTGATGGGAAATTCATGCTAAAACTATATACCGAATCTGGCTGCAATCCACCTAGTGGAATAATGTAATAGGTACCATTCTTGCTAATTAAATTAAATGCAGCTTCAACATTATCCTTTTTCACGGTAATATAGTTTTTTATCAATACGGGGTTGACATTTCTATTTAAGCTAAATTGGAATTGTTCACCAATACCGATATTAGTTGTTCCATTTGGAGGAAATACTGATTGAACCGTGAGCCCATTAATATTTTCACTGTTTGTTGAACTATTACCACTGCTACAGGATGCTATTACAGCAGATAAAGATAAGATTAGTAAATTTGTTTTACACTTAACCATGATTATTCCCTCATTAAAAAGCATTTACAATACTAGCAATTTGCTACTAATGACATATTGTATGAAATATAAGAATTAATTTGTTATCCATTATGGATATTATGCAAAATAATATATTTATTTACCCAATAATTAATCAGCTATGTTAAAGTGAATTAAAAAGTGTATCAAGTTGTAACAACTGATGCTAGCATATTGTATGTATAATAGCTTGATTTACTATATAATGGTTCCTTATAAAATGTAAGATTTATTTTTGGTAGGTGTTAAATGAGTAGTCGTTATAATCGTAAAAAATTGGCACATGCTGGTGTTGCAACGCGCAATATCCACTTAGGAGTAGTTCCAGATCCTGTTACAGGAGCAATTTTACCACCAATTTATCAAACTGCAACTTATGCTCAGGAAGCTGTTGGTGTAAATAAAGGTCATACTTATTCGCGTTCATCTAATCCAACGGTGACGACGTTGGAGGCTAAGTTAGCAGGAATTGAATATGCATTAGGTGCGGTTGCATTTGCAACTGGATTAGCAGCAACAACATCGCTGATTATGGCAACCATGAAACAGGGAGATCATTTAATTTGCTCTGATGTAGTCTTTGGTGGAACTGTTCGTTTAATTGAAACTATTTTTAATCGTTATGGCATTAGTGTTAGTTATGTTGATGCTTCAAATAGTGCTAACGTGAGTGGCGCAATTCAAGCCAATACTAAGTTGATTTTCCTTGAAACTCCCGCCAATCCAACGGTGAAATTGAATGATATTGCGGCAATCACACAGGTGGCTAAAAAACATAATATTTTGGTCGCTGTTGATAATACGTACCTAACAGGTGTTTTACAACGTCCATTAGAGCTGGGCGCTGATATTGTATTATATTCAACAACCAAGTATATTGATGGTCATAATGCTACTGTTGGTGGGGCATTGGTGAGTAACAATCAGGGTCTATTAACTGAGTTCGATTATGTGCGTAAGAATGTAGGTAATATTCAATCTCCGATGGATGCATGGTTAACTATGCAGGGGATCAAAACATTAGAATTGCGCTTGATACAACATTCGCACAATGCACAAAAAGTTGCAGACTTTTTATCACAACATCCATTAGTGAGTAAAGTTTACTATCCTGGATTAGCTAATTTTTCACAACGTGAACTAGCTGCTAGACAGCATATCAAAGGGTTACATGGCGGAATGATGGCATTTGACGTTATTGGTGGTTATGATCATGCCGTAAAAGTGATGAATTCTGTTGTGTTGTGTACCTTGGCGGAAAGTTTGGGTGCGACTGAAAGTATTATTACTCATCCTAGTTCAATGACACATGTAATGATGTCGCCAGAACAACGTGCCGCTATTGGCATTCAAGACGGTCTGATCCGTTTATCAGTTGGTTTAGAAACGGCTGAAGATATTATGGCAGATTTAGACCAAGCATTACGTAGTTAGTCGCTCTACGTGTATAAAAAGCCTTGCCAAATTATTGATGGCAAGGCTGATTTGCATTAGTGCATGTTGTATAAAATCTCTAACATTGCTTCGGAATCAATTGCTTTATTTTCGCCTAACGGTGGATTATATTTGAATAGATTAGCTATAAACAATTCTTTATTTACGCTAATACCATAATCAGATAACTTAGTTTTTACACCTAACGAATGGAAAAATTCTTCTGTTAAACTAATGGCTTTGTCAATCAGATCGTTTTTATCTAGGTTATTTAACCCCCAAACATTACGGGCAAATTTAACCAGTTTTTCATGTTTTGCATCGCGTTGGTAGCGCCATACTTGTGGTGCTGCAATAGCTAGCGTTTGTCCATGATCAAGTCCTGTTTCTGCAGTCAATTCATGCCCAATCATATGTGCAGCCCAGTCATGATCAACACCGATACCTAAAATACCATTAAGCGCATTGGTAGCCGCCCACATCCAGTTAGCACGAGTGTCGTAATCAGTAGCTCCATCAACAATATCTTTACCAACTTTAATTAGTGTTCTTAGTACTGTTTCAGCATAACCATCTTGAATTTCGCTATTAAGATCAGTTGTTAAATATTGTTCTGTTACGTGTATAAACGGATCTACGATACCGTTTTGTAGTTGACGAGTTGGTAGTGTTAAAGTAGTTAGAGGATCAAGAACTGAAAACACAGGATATACCAATGGATTGCCAAAGGCAAGTTTAGTACCAAGACTACGTCGTGAAATCACTGCGCCACAATTCATTTCGGATCCTGTTGCAGGTAGGGTTAGAATTGTGCCCAAAGGTATTGCCTTAGTTGCAACATGATCGGGTTTAGTTAAAATTTCCCATGGATCGCCTTCATAGTGAGTTGCTAGCGCAATAAATTTACAGCCATCAATAATTGAACCACCGCCAACAGCTAAAATAAAATCAACTTTTTTTTCTTTGCATATCGCTACTGCTTTCATTAGCGTATCGTAGTCAGGATTCGCCTCAATACCCGCAAACTCGATTACATTACATTCTGTTAATTGCGCCATAGCTTGTTCGTAAACACCATTTTGTTTGATTGAACCACCGCCATATGCAAATAGCACATTACTATTAGCAGGAATTTGATTTTTTATTTTACTAATACTACCAGCGCCAAAGAGAATTTTTACAGGATTGTAATATGTAAAGTTATGCATGATGTACTCCATAGTTAAAGATATTGGTTTACATTGAGATAATGCTTTATGTCATAACATAGTGTGCTTGTCTTACGCAGTAATTGAGGATAAAACACTGTCTGTATGTGAGTTATAATTATACCACTTTCTTTCTCTGAATGCTAGCTACAAAATATCTTTTGATTTTTATTATCTAAACTGTTTACAGATGGTCAAAATTGTTCTATAATCAGGTTGTTAAGCTAATTTTAAATAGTTGGAGGTTATTATGTTCCGTAAAATATACGTGCCTGTTGATAATACTGATATTTCAGATCGTGTTTTGTCTGAGGCATTGGATTTAGCTAAATCAACGGGAGCTCAGTTACGAGTTTGTCATATTGTTAACTTGGAGCAAGTAACTTTTGGCGTTGAAATGATTGGTGTAATTGAATTAAAAGATGCGTTAATCAATATTGGTAATGCAGTAATTCAACAAGTTAAAGATAAGGCGCTGGCGGCAGGTGTGGAAGTTGAAGCTAAATTAATTGAAAATTATGGTTCCGATATTGCTAGTATTATTGTTGAAGATGCGACTGAATTTGGTGCAGACTTATTTGTGCTTGGTTCACATCATCTGGGTTCATTTGCGCATTTTATTACTGGTGGAATTGCTGAAGATTTAGCTCATGATACGGATATTCCAATTTTATTGATTACCAAACATAAAGAATAATTATTATTGGGCAATTTTAAATGTGGCGGTCTTCTTGATCGCCATTTCTCTATTTAGGAAATCCAATGGACAAGCAGCAACATCTTACTTACGAAAATCATTCGCGTTATTTTGCGGATTGTCGTTATATTTATCCTGTCGTTTCACGACGTTCACAAGGTCTATCCTTAGGAATAAATCTTAACTTAAATAATGCCTGTAATTGGCGCTGTGTCTATTGTCAAGTTGAGGGCTTAGTGCGTGGTAATCCAGATCCTGTTGATCGTGATGTGTTAGTGGCAGAATTAGATTTTATGTTAAATTGGATTGTTAATGGTGATTTTATTCAACAGTTTGCACCTATTGGGTTACAACGTTTTAATGATATTTGTTTAGCGGGTAATGGTGAACCAACATTATCACCTGATTTTAATTTTGTTTGTGACGTAATTGCCAAGCTACGCGCTAAATACAACTTGCAGGAGGTTAAGACTGTTTTAATTACCAATGGTAGCCAAATTCATAATCCACAAGTTCAAGAAGGTTTGAAAACATTAGCGCTATTAAACGGTGAAATTTGGTTTAAAGTTGATCGGGTAAGTAAGACTGATATTTTAGCCGTGAATCAAGTTGCTTTGAGTAGTGATAGCATTAGTAAACGCTTAAAAATTGCTGCTGGTTTGATTACAACCTATATCCAAAGTTGTTGGTTTAGTAATAATGGTAACAATCCCAGTCAAAGTGAACTTGATGATTTTATACAGTTTATTAGTGCACACCAAGAATTTATTGCTGGTGTTTTACTTTATTCGACGGCACGGCAACCAGCACTTGCTGAAGGTGGAAATATCACACAAGTTAGTCTTGAATTCTTACAACAATTGAATCAGCGGATTTTAGATTTGGGGATTTATAGCCGCTATCATGTTTGAGAAGTATATTTCATTCTAAGAACATTACTGTGGTTGTGGTACAATTACTATTATTAAAGTGGACTGAGATGTATTAATCTTATGAGGAGTTGTACTATTATCTCACGTAAAATATCTTTGCTTGTGTTGTGGGTTATCATTACTATTGTGGTTTGTGCCACTAGTCCATTCCTTGATCAACAACTAGCAATTTTGCCTTATGATTCTATCAATAGTAAGTTTTATGGTGAAGTGCATTGGTGGTGTAACATCATCTATTATGGTGTAAATGTTGCAACTGTGTTATTGATTGCCATTCCTTTATTTTCACTACTGTATGTTATGCTCAAAAAGATACCGCTAAATAAAACGTTGTTACGGATAGTTTTAGTTTCATATTTGGGACTCGCAATTGGTCCTGGTTTGGTAGTTAATTTGGCATTCAAGAATAATTGGGGTCGGGCGAGACCATATCAAGTCATCCGTGACCATCATCCATTTTCTTATCCATGGCAACCGCACTTCGATCGTCCTGCGGATAATAGTTTTCCATCTGGGCATGTTTCAATTGGTGCATTTGTTGGTGTACCACTAATTGCGGCACGGCGTAAAAAGTTAGGCGTATTAGCTTGTGGTATTGGTTTTGTTCTAGTTGGTATTGTGCGTTGGCTACAAGGTGGACATTATTTTACCGATATTGTGATGGCGGGAGTATTAGTGTGGCTCTGTAGCTGGTTAGTCATGATGATAGTTGATCGGGTGCTTAGTCGTAATGGTGGAGTTAATTTATGAAAAAAATGAATATTAAAGTTTTTACCTTGTTTATATTAGTAGTTTTTACTCACCTAATATTTAACCAAAATCTTCAATTACATTACGATGAAGCTTATTACTGGGTATGGAGTAAGAATTTACAATTATCCTATTATGATCATCCGCCGATGATTGCTTACTTAATCTATTTGACTACTTATTTCTCCAATCTTGAGTTCTTCGTTCGATTAGTTTCTATTATTTGCGGAACTATTACTATTATTAGTATGTACAAAACGGCACAGTATGCATTTGGGCAAAAAGCAGCTGATCTAACCGTAGTTTTAGCTTTAGCGTGGCCATTGCTTGAAGGAATGTTTTTTATCACAACAATCGATAGTCCATTGCTTATGTTTTGGAGCTTGACGCTTTATTGTCTAATGCGTGGTTTAGTTTTTGATGAAAAGAAATTTATTTATTTAGCGGGAATAGCGCTTGGCGGGGCATTGTTATCCAAATATACCGCGGTACTAATTCTTCCAGGGGTGCTAATTTATTTATTATTGTCAAATAAACATCGTGTATTACTGATTCAAAAAGATATCTATCTGGCATTAGTTTTGGCATTGTTGGTATTTAGTCCAGTCATAATTTGGAATTATCAACATAATTGGATTTCATTTATCTATCAGTTTAAGCATGGAGTTTCAGAAACACGTGAAATTAATCTAGCGGGACTTGGGGATTATCTTGGCGCATTTATTGGTGCTGCCAATCCATTCATCTCGTTGCCATTACTGGTGTTTATTTGGTTAAAACGTAAAGTACTTATGCGTAATGACAGTTATTTACTGTTAATTAGTATCTTTGCATTTGTGACATTGTTTTTTGCTTATAATAGCCTATATAAGTTCATGGAGGCGAATTGGGTTGCGCCAGCTTATATCGGTGGAATTATCTTCTTAGCGTCATGTTTAGCTGAAACTAATATTAAATGGATTCCTCGTGTTGCAATTGGTTTAGTATTAATTTTATTGCCTATCGTTAAGATGCCTGAGGTTTTTGTTCCTCGCGAATATCGGAATAAAATACCCGCAATTAATGCATTTATGGGCAATCAGCAATTATATCAACAATTGAAGAATGATTATATTATGCCAAATGATATAATTTTGTCTTGTGATTATGGTAATGCGTCACGTGGTTGGTATTATTTAGGTTTGGGACGTACTTATGTGTTAAGTAATTTTAAATATAGTGCCAGCTATTCGGATTGGAATAGTCGACTTAGTTTCCCTATTCAGCATGCCATTTATTATTGTGATGGCAATGATGAGCAGTACTTGGTTCAATTGCGGGAATATTTTAAATACATTGAGCCAGCAGGTATAGTAAAATACCATGATGCTTTTGTAGATAATAAATTATATGTATACCGACTTAGCAATTAAATTTATGGATATTAATTAGTTATGAAAAAAATGATTATTATTGCAACGTATAACGAAAAAGATAATATAGCGAATATACTTGCAGAAGTTTATAAAAATGTACCTGATGTGCATGTTTTGGTAATTGATGATAACTCACCCGATAAAACTTATGAGATTGTTGAACAATTGGCGGAAGAAAAATATCAAGGTCAGTTATTCCTCTTAAGACGTGCAGGTAAACTGGGTCTTGGTACTGCATATGTAGCAGGATTCAAATGGGGACTTGAACGAGATTATGATGCAATTGGACAAATGGATGCCGATTTCTCGCATAATCCCAAATATCTCCCACAGATGTTTGAAACGCTAGAAACATATGATCTTGCCATTGGTAGTCGTTATGTAACTGGTGGTGGCGTTGTTAATTGGAGCGCTAAACGTAAGTTTATTAGTCGTGGTGGTAGCTTATATGCCAAATTAATCTTAGGTATTCCTGTTAATGATTTAACTGGTGGTTTTAAATGTTGGAAACGTGAAGTGTTAGCAACTATCGGGGTAGATGAATTGTTGTCTACTGGTTTTTGCTTTCAGATTGAAACAACTTACAAAGCGTATTTAAATGGTTTCAAAATAAAAGAAATTCCAATTATTTTTGAAGATCGAGTTCTTGGACAATCTAAAATGTCAGGTGGTATCTTTAAAGAAGCTTTGTTGATGGTGCTAAAATTACGCTCACAACGCGATACTTTCATTCGAGTAAAACGTAAATAAAAAAAATCCGCTTAGGCGGATTTTTTTTATTTGTCATTATTACTTGGACTAATACTTTCCCATTCGTAGCATGCTGGGCATTGCCAGAAGAATGTTTTAGCTTTAAAATTACAGCAGCCACAACTATAATGTGAATACTTTTCATCATATTTTAGTAATAGATCACGAATATGTGATGCATCGCTCTTACCCTCAGGCATTTCCAGCTCTTCAAAACGGGTATTAATTAATAATGCTGCAACCCGCGCACTAGGACTATGCAACATCGCATTACGCAAATACTCAACCTGAGCATCATGAGAAATATGATTTGCTAATACATTAATAATAAAACTATAAATATTTAGTTGAGGATAAAGCGTGGTATAACCATTTATCAAGTTGATAAATTCTTTAATCATGTCTTGACGTTGATATGCTTCAAACATCTTGGTAATAACAAATTGTAGATATTGATAATTTTGTTTTTCAATTTGTTGCCAGATATTAATTGCGGCACTGTAATTTTCTTGATTAAAATGTATTTCACCAAGTAGTATATTAGCGCGAACACAGCGACGATTAGTTGTAAGTGCATATTCCAAATGCTTGTGTGCCGTAATATAATCAGACTTAATAATGGCTTCTTGGGCAATTTCACAATTAAATTGGGCTACCTCAGTATGAAATGATATATCTGAAGTGGCTAATTTACGCGCGGTTTCAATCGCTTCATGCCAATTTTTATCTTGTTGATAAATTAATAACAGTAGTTCTAATGCTTGATGACCATAAAATTCACTATTGACTAATTTTACCAAAATATTTTCAGCACGATCAATCAAGCCTGCTTTTTGAAAGTCTTGTGCTAGTTCAAGTTTAATTTTATCTTTAATATCATTAGAAAGTACAAACTGTGAACCTAGTAGCTTACTATGAAGTTTAATAGCAAGGTCATTCTCGCCACGTTTACGATATAGTCTACCAAGACTAAATTGTAAGTCAATTAATTGTGGCTCTTGTTCGATAACCTGTTTTAATTCATCACGGGCAACCCCAGTTTTATTATCTACCATAGCGTCAATACTATCAAATAAACGCTGTGGTACTAATTTAGCTTGTTTTAATACGGTCTTCATGTCTATGCGCCCAGCAAACCAGCCGAATGCAAAAAATAATGGTGTTATTATTAACCAAATAACTAAAATATCCAAAATATTCCTCCTTAATTAGATGACTTGATCCACTTCTGATTTAGCTTTGTGGGATTTCTCATCTTTTTCTAATTTACGTTTCAAACTATAAATTTGGGTTCGCAATTTTAAATTAGTTCCCAAATTAAATAGTATTCCGATAATCACACCCATAAGTATAAAAATGACCATTGCAATAATTAAGGGGACTTGGAATGTGTATAAACTGTAAAGATTGATAGTAACTGTTTGTATATTATCAAGAGCTAATACCAATAATAATATGAATATCAACAAATTGACAATGAGGCGCACTACTTTCATAGCAATTCCATTTCTAATGACTATTGAATAACTAGAATATTATATCATAACTATTTAGAATATTTGGATTGTTTGCTTATTTTGTTGTTAGATAAATTATCTGTTATAATTGCGTAGTAGAATATCCATTAAAACATAGGAGATGGCAATGACTAAAAACGCAATTTATGCTCAATCTGGTGGTGTGACGGCGGTTATTAATGCTTCGGCTGCTGGTGTTATGCAAGGATGTCGTGATTTCCCTCATCAAATCGGTACTTTGTATGCCGCCGAAAATGGTATCTTAGGTGTCTTACATGAAAATCTTATTGATGTGAGTATTGAATCTGATGAAACTATTGCGGGTTTAAAAACCACTCCTAGTGGTGCATTCGGTTCTTGTCGTTACAAATTGAAATCCCTTGATGAGAATCGCAAAGAATATGAACGTCTAATTGAAGTCTTTTCAGCCTATGATGTGGGATACTTCTTTTATAATGGTGGTAATGATTCTGCAGATACGTGCTTAAAGGTTGCTCGTATAGCAGATGAAATGGGTTATCCAATTAAAGCGATTCATATTCCCAAAACTATTGATAATGATTTGGCGGTGACAGATAATTGTCCTGGCTTTGGATCGGTAGCTAAATATGTTGCAACTTCAATTCGTGAAGCTGGTTATGATTTAGAATCAATGCATAAAACCTCAACAAAGGTCTTTATCTTGGAAGTAATGGGTAGAAATGCGGGTTGGATTGCTGCTGCCTGTGGTGTTGCTAGTGAAGAACAAAATGAACCACCACATATTATTCTCTTTCCTGAAATTATTTTTGATGAAGATGCATTTATTCGTAAAGTTAAATACGCTGTAGATAATTATGGTTATTGTGTAATTGCGGTATCTGAAGGAATTAAAGACCGCTATGGAATGGAACTAAGTGCGTCACAACATACCTTAGATGATTTTGGTCATCATCAATTGGGTGGTGTTGCTCCGATTATTGCTCAAATTATCAAAAAACGTTTGGGATACAAGTACCATTGGGCGGTGGCTGATTATTTACAACGTTCAGCTCGTCATATTGCATCCAAGGTTGATGTTGAGCAAGCATATGCGGTTGGCTATGAAGGAGTTAGATTAGCTGTGTCTGGTGCTCATGCAGTTATGCCTGCAATTAGGAGAATCTCACAAAATCCTTATCAGTGGGATATTCAGGCTGTTGACTTAGCCAAAGTTGCTAACTATGAGAAATTTATGCCCCGTAATTTTATCAGTGAAGATGGCTTTCATATTTCTGATGCTTGTCGGGAATACATAGTACCACTTATTACGGGTGAAGATTATCCTAAGTTTGAGAACGGACTACCTAAGTATATACGCTTAAAAAAACATTTTGTGGCTAAGCGATTACCGCCATTTAGTAAGTAAGAAGTTATTTATATGAAGAAAGTAACACTTGCCATAACTGGTGCTAGTGGTATGCCTTTTGCGATTGGGGTACTGAATGAATTATTAAAACAAGGCTCCAGTGTTAATGTTGTGATTAGTAATGCAGGGTTAATAACGTTCGCGCAAGAATGTGGGTTTAAACTTTCAAGCAACCCTAGTCGTTGTAAGCAAATTTTAATCACTCATTATGGATGGGGAAATTATGCCAAGCAGTTATCTGTCTACGCTAGTCAAGATTGGTATGCTCCAATTGCCTCAGGTTCTAGTGTCGATGATGTTATGATTGTGTGCCCGTGCTCAATGGCAACATTAGGTAAAATTGCCGCAGGTATTGGCGAAGATTTAATTACTCGTGCTGCAGATGTTTGTTTGAAGGAACGAAAAAATTTAATTATTGTGCCACGTGAAACACCATTATCGGCAATTCATTTAGAAAATATGCTAAAGCTTGCTAAATTAGGAGTATCTGTCATCCCTCCTGTACCAGCATTTTACGCTCATCCTAAATCTATTGCGGATATAGTTGATTTTATTGTAGCAAGAATCCTTGATCAAGCAGGAGTTGCTAATAATCTAGCGCTGCGTTGGTAGCTTTGTTATAATGTCACACTAAATTGGTGGGTTATTGCTGATATGCTAACTATAATCTATCAATTTGGTGTAAAATAATCGGTTGATAACTTAAAGGATTGGGTGATAAACATGCAAAATGTAGTAGATGCAATTAAACAATTAGTAACAGAAAATAAAGTTGTTCTTTTTATGAAGGGCAATGCTAAATTTCCTTTATGTGGCTTTTCTGGGCGTGCAGTAAAAATTCTTAGTTTATGTGGCGTAAAAGATTTTGTTGCGATTAATGTATTGGAAAATGATGACATTCGCCAAGGAATTAAAGATTATTCTAACTGGCCAACTATTCCGCAACTATATGTTAATGGTGAATTCGTCGGTGGTTCAGACATTATGGCAGAAATGTATGAATCTGGTGAATTACAAGAATTATTAAAAGATTAAGAAGCGGAGCACAAAGGTGCTCCTTTTTTGTTTAGGGGATATTCATGGAGCAATTATTAACATTAAGTCAACTTAGGATGGTTGAGCAAGAGTCAAGTGTTAAAAACATTAGCCTAATTGAGCGTGCCGGTATAGCCACTGCTCAATGGGTAGGTGAGCGGTTTAATAAAAAAACGCGGATTTTAGTGGTAATTGGGCGTGGAAATAACGGTTGTGATGGTTTAGCAGCAGCGATTCAATTATTAAATGCAGGTTATAAAGTTGATATAGTTAGATTGTTTAAAGATAATACTGCACTTAATCAAGGGTGGTATGAAGAATTAAATAAACTTAAAAAACCTTTAACGCGGTTGCCAAGTGATTTAAGTAAATATCAGTTGGTTATTGATGCAATTTATGGTATTGGTCTAACTCATGAAGTTGATTTGGATACCGCAAGAATTATTCAAAAGCTCAATACACATAATGGTATGATGCTAAGTTTGGATGCACCCAGTGGATTAAATCCATTTAGTGGCAGAGTACAAGGCGATGCTATTTATGCCGATGTTACATTAACTTTTATTAGTGATAAGCCAGGATTACATACTGGTGATGGTTTAGATTATAGTGGTGAAATCCATATCATCGATCTGGTTGATCTTGATGATTATCAATTAACTCCAGCAATTCATGAAATTAAATTTAATCTACTTAATGATATCCGCTATGAATCGCTAATTCGTTCACAGTTTAATACCAATAAAGGAACTTATGGTACTGTGGCAGTTATTGGTGGTAATTGTGGAATGCATGGTGCATTATATCTTGCTGGGCGTGCTGCCCTTTTATCAGGGGCGGGTAAGGTAGTATTAGCACCGATAGATAAAGATTTTCGTCTAGATTTTTCAATGCCTGAATTAATGTTGCAATCGCCTAAAGACGTAATTAAAAATTTACAAGCATTTGATGCTGTTGCTATAGGTCCTGGTTTTGGCAAAGATGAAAAATCATTTAAAATTCTTGAAAAAGTTTTGGATACTATTGAAGATGGTAAATTATTAGTTGATGCTGATGCTTTAAATCTTATTGCGGAAAATATAGTCTTACGTAATAAGTTCCGCGAAGTACGCTATAAAATTATCACCCCGCATCCTGGTGAAGCCGCTCGGATGTTGGGCGTTACCGTCAATGCGATTCAAGATAACCGCTTTATTGCGTTAACTGATTTATCTGATTTGTTACACGGAGTAGTTGTATTAAAAGGCGCAGGTACCTTAATTCAATCGGATAATAAGATTTATATTAATACGACGGGTAATCCTGGTCTTGCAAACGCAGGTCAGGGTGACACTCTTACTGGGATTATTTTAGGGTTATTATCACAAGGCGTTGATATTCTTGATGCAACGCGCTTGGGCGTATTTATCCATGGTATGGCAGGCGATAGATTGGTAATTCAAAAGCGTGGTTATAATGGAATTCTCGCTAGCAATGTAGCTAGCGAGGCATCTGTAATTATCAATGAATTATTATATAGTGATTTATTTGAACCAGCGGAGAAGTAATTAAATTATTTATTCTCATTAATAATCATTTGACGGTGGCGGGTTATCGTATTATAAGGGAAGTTTTGACGGATAAGTTTACTTAACTGTTCTGTCAAATACACTGAGCGATGCTTGCCACCAGTACAACCAATGGAGATTGTCAAATAATTACGATTATCTTGGCTGAATGAATTAAACCATTTATGTACCATCGCATAGATATCATCTAACATTACCTGTACGTCAGGTTCTTTACTCAGAAAGTCAATGATTGGTTGCTGAGTGCCATTAAACTCACGAATTGATTTATCGTAATGTGGATTTGGTAGACATCTGACATCAAACACAAAATCAGAATCATTGGGTAATCCATATTTGAAACCAAAAGATTGCACAATAATATTCATTTGATTGTAATCGGCATTGACAAAATCTTTTATCATTTTGCGCAGTGCGTTAGCGGACAAATCGCTGGTATCTATGTGATGGGAAATATGGCTGATATCGGCTAATAATTCGCGTTCAATATCAATACATTCACTAAGCGTACGGATTTCATTGGACAATGGATGTTTACGACGTGTTTCTGAATAGCGCGTGATGATACAATCATTGCTCGCATCTAAATAGACTAAGCGCACATCAAAGTTGTTATGACGTAGTACTTTTAATGATTTTGGTAGTTGTTCAAGTAATGAACTAGTTCTAGTATCAACCCCAACTGCAATTTGCTCATAATTATATTGCTTATAAATAAAGATTAATTGCTCTAATAGATTAAATGGGATATTATCAACACAATGATACCCACTATCTTCAAGTATTCTTAGCGCAGTTGATTTACCTGCTCCAGATAGACCGCTTACAATAATAACTTTCATTTTAGTACCCCTTGCATAAAGTCAAATTGACCACGGATAAACGCTTGGTGTGAGTCATATCCTTCTTCTCGCGCGATAGCATATTTTACAATTAGTTCAATTAAGACAGGTAAATTACGATTTGCTCCGATTGGTAATTGATAAAGTGGAAACCGTTTATGAAAAATCTTTACTTCACGAATTAACTGCTTGAGGCGATCTTTATTGATTTCATCGAGCATATCATAGTCAACCAATTTGATGACAATAAATAATGGCATTTTCGGGCAAATACAATTTTTTCCGAAGAAATATTGTGCATTGATAAATCCAACTCCGCGGATTTCCATAAATCCGAGTCCAAACTCATGCGGTGAACTTAACATTACCTGATCATTTTCCAATGTTCCAGCAACTAAGTCATCACAAATTAGACGGTGTCCACGGTCAATTAGCTCTAAGCCAATTTCACTTTTACCAATACCGCTTTTGCCGATAATCACGATGCCTTTACCAAAAACCTCAAGGGCAATTCCGTGATGGGCAATTGAACCCTCGGTTCCTAATAAACGTGGTTCAATTGGCGATTCTTCTGTCGGTTGTTCTTCAGCAGCTAATTCTAGTTCTTGATTATTCTGGTCGTTGTCCATTCCATAAGCTTTCTAAATCATAATAAGCACGAACTTGTGGTAACATCACATGTACTACAACATCACCGCAATCTACTAATACCCATTCACCACCTGCTTCACCTTCAACACCAACTATATCAATACCGTTATTCTTAAATTCTTGAATTACATTATTGGCTAGTGATTTAACTTGACGATTTGATGAACCGGTACAAATTACCAATTTACTAAAAAGAGGTGATTGTTTTTGTGTATCGATCACACGGATATCATCACCTTTGATATCTTCTAATGCATTAACTGCAACGGTAGTAATTTGTTCTATATTTAACATGAATTTCCTTTCAATTTTATTAGCGGTAGAGCTGTTGCTCATTTATATATTCTTGTATTTTACCATCTACCATTCCAGCAATTGAGGTTTGTCGTGCTACATGAGCACGAATCATGGTAGATGAGAGTTCTATTGGTTCAAAGTGGGTCATTATTATTCGACCATTTGCAGTTCTTTGTTGTGTATTCTCAGTTATCCGTGGCATAACTTCTTGTTGTAATTCTGCTGACATTTTATTGAGGGGATAATTTGGACGGGCGGCAACTATGAAATTAGTTAATCCAAACAATTTTTGCCATTCATCCCAGATATCGAGCGTTACTAATGAATCACCACCGATTATAAAGTAAAATGGCATTTCATTACCATATTTTTGACGTAAACGCTGTAAGGTATAAACTGTTGGGCTATATTCTGTCAATCCAGCTTCACTATAATCAATTTCAATTTGCTCTGGATACTGGTTAGCTATTAGTTGCAACATTGCTAGACGTTGCGTTAGTGATGCTAGTGGTGGCTTTTTATAATTGGGTACACCATTTAGAGGCAACAAGCTAACATGGTGATTAAATTGTTGGCTAATGTATCTAGCTAATGCTATGTGTCCATTATGAATTGGATCAAATGTACCACCAAAGAGAATTTTCATAATTTGCAATTATTCCTTTACACTATGAGTGTAATCGCGTACCTCAGTTTCAATATTTTTTAGGGCATCCATGTTATTAACCAATAAGTTGATACTTGGAATAATAATCGGACTAATTAATGCTTCATGCCAGCTATGCTGTTTATCCATCCCAATCATTTCAATAATGATAATTAAAATTGAGCAAATTATTATTCCGCGAATCGCACCAAAAATTGCACCAATAGTAATATTTAGTCCACCCAATCCAAAGCTACGAATGAAATTATGAAAAATCATTTTTATTAAAGTGATTGTGATTGCTACAGCAACAAATGTAATGACATAACCAAGTAATGTTCGCAACATTGCATTTGATACCACTTCAGGAAGGAACGCTTCAATTTGAGTATTGTATTTTCTACTAACAAATAATGCAATAAACCAAGTGCTCAGTGACAGTAGCTGCGCAACACCACCTTTTAACATTGCCATTACAGTTGAAGTTCCTATAATGGCAATAAATAAAAAGTCATAATTAGTAAGATGAAGCTGATTAATCATCAATTGCCTGTTACAATTCCAGAATAACCACTTGCACTAATTTGTTGGAGCTTACTTTGCGCATCTTCACGACTAAATGGACCAGCCCTCAAACGATACAATGTACCTTTTTCAGTTTGAATGGTCTGCACTGTCGCATGAACACCATGACTAGCTAATTCTTGCTGTAGTTGTGATGCTTTATCTTGTGAACTTAGTGCCGCAAATTGGATATATGCCTTACCACCAGTAGTTGTCTTTTTCTTGCTTGTATCAATCGTTGTGATTGGCTCATTACTGGTATCACCAACATCGTCTAATATTGCCGCTGGATTTATTTTGGGTTTCGCAACTGGTTTCACTGCTGCGGTAGTAGTTTCCTTGGTCGCAGTTGTAACTGGCGCAGTTTCTTTAACCGTGGCTGGTGGTTCAGGTGCTTTTACTTGAACTGTACCATTTTTATTAGTTTTGGTAACTACTGCGGCTCTAAACCCTGTACCAGTTGTTGCGGCGACAGGAGATTCAGCGGCAATTGGTTCGCTAGTTTGCTGAGATTCACCTACAACTGGTTGACTTGCATTAGTCGCTATTGGAGCCGAACTATCTGAAGGATTAGCGGCTAGTGGCGCGCTTGCTGCGGTATTTTTGATTTCAATTACGTTAGGGCTAATTGCAATTGGTTTAACATTTGATGTTACATTCATCAATATAGCAAGGGCAATAAACAATAACACAATGCTACCAATCAAGCGATGGCGAGATTTACGTTTTAATTCCTGATTGCGTTGAATTAGATTATTACTTTTATTGTTTGGATTATATTTGGGTTGCATTTATTTTCTAAACCTTTGTAGAGCTTGATATGCTTCTTCTACTACTAAAAAAGAGCCAAAACAAACCACTCTATCATCAGTAGTTAATTGCGAATAGGCTAAGTTAAACGCATCGGTAATTGTATCCATTATCTGAATTGATTCTGGGGCAATACCTTGTGCCATTAAATGCGTTTTAAGTTTTGTAGGGTCAACACTTCTTGGGCTATTTATTTTAGCAAGGTACCAATAGTCAAATTGCGTTGCATGCCTAGTAATTATGGATTGCCAGTCTTTATCATCTGCAATACTAAAGATAGCAAAATTCTTTTTGGCAAACGGTAATTTTATCATATTTTGGCACATTAACTCAATTGCTTGTGGATTATGTGCGGTATCAAAAATAATTTGCGGTATTCCAGGCATAACTTGGAAACGTCCAATTAATTGTGTTTGCAATAATCCTTGCTTGATTTGAGCGCTACTTACGGGAAATGTTGTACGTAATTTTTGTAAAATTGCAATTGCTAAGCTTGCGTTAGCTATTTGTTCATTACCACGCATACTTGGAAGTGGTAAACTATATAAATTACCTGTATTTGAGAGGAAGTCCCAACTAAAATCATGTTTTCTGGCGCTAAATTGTTGACCATAAATGTCGAGTGGAGTATTTATTTTTATTGCAACATCTTGAATTGCTTGTGGAATATTCGTACTCCCAAATAAGGCTTCTTTGTTCGCTCTAAAAATACCAGCTTTTTCTTTCGCGATACTTTCTCGGTCGTAGCCTAAGATTTCACAGTGATCTAACTCAACATTTGTAATCGCTGAAATGGTAGGCTCAAACAAATTGGTACAATCATGTTTACCACCTAAACCAACTTCAATTACTGCAATATCTACCTGTTGTTGAATAAAAATCTGATGAGCAGCCAGTGTGAAAGTCTTAAATAAGCCTAAATTGACTGGGCTTGCTGTAATAATATCGCTGAGTGATCGATTGAGCATCTCATCAGCAATTGATTTATTGTTAATTTGAATTCGTTCATTATATTCAAACACATGTGGTGACGTGAATGTACCAACTTTATATCCAGCGTTAGTTAAAATGGTTGTTAAGTAGGCGCATGTTGAGCCTTTACCATTGGTACCGCCAACTAAAATAATCGGGTATGTGGGTATGATTCCAAGATGTTTAATGACGTAGCACACATCATCATTGGTGGCAGTAAAATTATTGGTTGCCAAGAGATGATTTATCAAGTGTTGTTTATTGGCTTCCATCGTATATTTCTCATTAATTCATTAAAAACAGATTGTGGACAACTATCTCGAAAGAGAAGTAGATTTCTTTGTTGATTAGTTTGTTTAATGGTTATTATCACACAGAGGTTGGCAATTGAATACCATGAGACTATATCATACATCATCACTTGCTGTTTATTGGATATAATTAAATTATTTAAGTGGTAGAGAATGTCATATTTACCATAAATAGTTTTAAATTCCAAGTCATACACTAGAATACAGCTACTAAAAATGACAATACCAACTAACACAAATTTTGCCCATGGATTAATCTGTGCATATTTTAGAGTTGTTAAAATAACTAAACAACAAACAACAATGAGCCCAAAAGCGAGTTTTGAGCGTGTTATGGTAAAGCTACACAAATCCGCATTCATCGGTTAGTGAACCGTATCGTGACTTTCATCTTCGCTTGGGGATTCTTCACTATCACCTGCTAAATCGATCAGAGTAGGTGATATTTCGACATCAAACCATTCCCAGAACATTTTTAAACTTAGTTCTTGTGGCCATAGCGTTTGATCTTCAGTCCATGATGCAAATTCAAGCTGAAATAATGCTTCAAAAAATTCATCAACATATGCAATCCCATCTTCTATTTCTGAAACTTCGGGTATTAAATAGGAGTTACAGTCAATTCGTACGCTATTCAAATCTAACAAAGTATCTGCACTATTGGCTAGATTCATGTTAATCCAGTCCAGAAATGGTTGTTTTGGTTTTAATACTACAATTGAGCGCTCTACAACGTAAAACATAAATAATTACCTTCTCTAAAGTTAGTAATCCATTATAACGGATTTAATCTATTCTGTGTATGATGATTGTGTTAGAATATATTCCATTGTAGATTGTATAAGATTATTTTAAACTTTGAACTAAGATGTGGCTTAACAACTTGATGTTTTATACACACTAAGTCACTATACCCACAATCTGATACAAGCTAAGATTGAGAGAGAAAAATGACAACCAATATACTAAATGATAGAGACGTAATTTATAACCGAGAATTGGGATTAATTCAGTTTTATCGTCGTGTACTAGCCCAAGTTTTGGACAAAAATGTTCCGTTATTAGAGCGTTTACGCTATTTGTGTATCGTTACTAAAAACTGTGATGAATTGTTTGAGGTGCGTGTTGCTCGATTGTTAAAATGGTCTAAATACCGACCCAACAAGTTATTGCCCGATGGTCTGCAAGTTAGCGAAGCACTAGACTTGGTGCGTGATGAAGTGAATAAGCTTTATCGTGATATCTATTCTATTTATCATAATACGATGTTGCCAGATTTAGCGGCACATGATATCCATATTATTCCTGTTGAGCGTTGGAGCAAAGAACAAAGTCGATGGGCATACAATTATTTCATGAATGACTTGAAACCTGTGCTCACGCCAATTGGTATTGACCCATCCCATCCATTCCCACGAGTACCCAATAAAAGTTTACATTTAGCGGTTGAATTAGAAGGCAGAGATCAATTTGGACGAGAGTCTAGTATGGCGATTGTTGAAGCTCCACGAATTTTGGATCGGGTTATTCGCTTACCACAAGATATCGCCCCAACGCCTGATAGTTTTGTTTTGCTACAAGATATCATTCGGTTACATGTGAATGAATTTTTTTACGGTATGACCGTACGTGGTTGTTATCCTTTTAGAGTTACTCGGGCAGCAGATCTGAGTGTTAAATCGGATATGAAGAATCTTCGTCATGCTCTAAAAGCTGAATTGATTAATCGTAAATACGCTGAATGTTCGCGATTGGAATTGGATATTTCTAGTGGTGAACCGCCTGTTAAGTTTATTGAAGCATTGTTGAAACAATTTAGCTTAACAGACACGGATTTGTATTGTGTTAATGGACCAGTTAACTTATCGCGATTATCAGATGTAGCAAGTATGGTGGAAAATGAATCATTAAAATTTCTACCATTTAATCCAGGGTTACCTAAAGAACTGCAAGATGAACCAGACATTTTCAAAGCGATGGCAAAAGGTGATATCTTATTACATACACCATTCCAAAGTTTTGACCCCGTTGTTGAATTGACCCGTAAGGCTGCAGATGATCCCAATGTGTTAGCAGTTAAGATGACAGTTTATCGTACGGGTAATGATTCTGAATTGGTACAGAACTTAATTCGAGCTGCTAGAGCAGGTAAGCAAGTTGTTGCCTCTATCGAATTGTTTGCTCGTTTTGATGAAGCGGCAAATGTGGAATTGGCTGCGCAATTGGAAGAAGCTGGCGCCCATGTGGTTTATGGTGTAATGGGGTATAAGGTTCATGCGAAGATTTTGACTATTGTACGCAAAGAGGGTGAAATTCTCCGGCATTATATTCATCTTGGTACTGGTAATTATCATCAAACGACTGCGAAGATTTATACTGATTTTGGGCTATTAACTACTAATCGTCAAATCGCAAGTGATGTGGATAATATCTTTAGTCAAATTACTGGCGTTGGTAAAGCTGGTGTTTTAAATACCTTATTTCAATCGCCGTTTACCTTACATGATATGGTAATGAAATCAATTGAGCGTGAGACTTTTAATGCATTGAGCGGACAAAAGGCAGAAATTATCGCTAAGATGAATTCTTTGGTTGAAAATCAAGTTATTCGGGCATTGTACCGTGCATCGCAAGCTGGAGTTAAAATCACATTGATTGTGCGTGGTGCGTGTGCTCTTCGTCCACAATTGGCTGGAATTTCAGATAATATTGTAGTGAAATCGGTAGTTGGTAGATTCTTGGAGCATCATCGGATTTTTTATTTTTATGATTCTGGTAATGAAAATGTCTTCATAGCATCTGCAGACTGGATGAATCGTAATTTCTTTAAACGTGTTGAAACATGTATTCCGATTTTAAATCCTAAAATCAAACGTCGGGTGGTTGATGAAGGATTGAAACTTTATATGCAAGATAATATTAATTCGTGGTTAATGCATGCTGACGGTAGTTATAGTAAAGCCAAAACGACAGGTAAAAAGATTTCTGCCCAAGATTTCTTGATGAACAAATTGGGTGTATCAGTTGTGCAAGAGTCTTTATCTGCTAAATTAACCGAATTAGGGAAACAATTATCAAAAGAAGATAAATCGCTAGTTGCAGAGAGTGAAACTCCGAATGCAACAGTAACAAAAACAAGGAGAAGAAGAATTGCGCCTAAACAAGATAGTTAATTATAGTTTAATCGTAATAATGACGTTATTTATCGCGAGTTGTGGGTTTCATTTGCGGGGAATGGATGGTGACTATCAATTCCCTTATAAAACGGTGTACTTAGTGTGTGATACACCAGTTATTTGTCCTAATTTTGAATCTGCTATTATTAATCAGAATTTAACCAAGTTAGTAAAAAATGCTGAGAGTGCAGAAGTTACATTAGCAGTTAGCGATGAAGATACCAATCGAGTTGCAAGTAACTATAATAGCGTTGGTCAGATTGCGGGCTATCGTTTAATTTATAAAGTTACGGCACGCGTATATGATAAAAAAGGTACCCAAACCATGCCTGATATTGTAGTAACTGCCCAAGATACAATTAACTATAATAATAGTTTGATTTTATCTGCAACACAACAAGAGGCTCAGACTTGGGATAATTTGCATCAAATCGCAATTAATAGTTTAATTCGACGGATCGTGTATAGTCATCCGCATTTAATTTCAACGAACAATGCAACAGAATCTAAGTGATTTATTAAATCAGAATCCAGCAACGTTTAATTCATTAATTGTTGCTGGAAGTGATGAGTGTAATGCATTAGTCAACTATTTAGAAAATTGGTGGCTATCTGGTGTTGGTACGTGCCAAAAGAAATTGTTTGTCATTGAGCGTGGCTTTGATTTTACTTTAATTCATGATACGATATCTGAGGTGTCACTATTTGGTGATAGTAATTTCATTATTCTGCAATTTAAGACTAAACCAAATGCGACACAATTACCCGAGGTCGTGCGATTATTATCTCAGGCGAGTGATGAGAATCGTTTTTTGTTGGTGTGTGACAAGTTAGAACGCAAAGACTTGAATGCTGAGTGGCTACAGCAAGCAGATTATTTTATCTCCTTAAATGGTGATGGTTATGAAGCTAGAAGTTTTGCTACGTATGTATTATCTTCTTTTAAATTACACATTGAGCCTGCAGCACTTGAATTACTTGTTAACCTAAATCAAAATAATTTTACCCAACTTTATCAAGATATCCAAAGAATTTGTCTATTGTATCCACCTAATTCGCAAATTAGCTATAATAGTGCCCTCGAACAATTAACAGATAATGCACAGTATAATGTGTTTGCATTATCTAATGCATATCTTATGGGAGATTTGTCTTTAGCAAATAAAATCTTTCAGAACGTTTGTCAAGATGTTGAGGATGCTATTCTATTACAGTGGAGTTTGGCGGAGGATTTACGCAAACTTATTCAAATTAAGCATGGTTTACGAACGGGTAACTTTCAGCAAGCTATTGCTTCGTTGCGTATCTGGGGTGATGCCGTAAATGCTTTCCAAAAAGCTACTAACAGAATTAGTTATCAATCATTGGTCAAATATTATGGTGATTTGGCAATAATTGATCGAATAGTTAAAGGATTGGTTTCTGGTGATGCACTCGCGAAACTGGAAGAGTTAGTTATTAATTTATGTAAAGAGGGATAATTTGTGCTAAAAAAACTATTTATGTTAAATCCGCAAGGACCAATTGATATACCACGCGAACTAGTCGGTGGTTTAATTAATTTTATGGCAATTGCTTATATAATTGCAGTCAATCCATTGATTTTAAATGCGGATGGACATGGTTTTCCTATCAATCCAGCAATTACGTCAACAGTACTAATCATTGTGGTGATGACGATTTTAGCCAGTTTCATTGTTAAGTTACCATTTGTATTAGCACCAGGGATGGGAATTAATGCGATTATTGCATATACCTTTGTATTACATGATAAATTACCTATTCCAACAGTACTAGGTATTATTTTATTTTCAAGTATCCTGTTATTCATTTTTTCTATAACTAGGGTTCGTCAGGTAATTATTCATGCGATTCCAGAATTTTTGCAAATTGCATTAAGTGCGGGTATTGGATTATTTCTTTTTCTTATTGGTGTAAAAAATGTTGGTTTGGTAGTAAGTAACCCAAATACGATCATTGGTTTTGGGCACCTGAGTATTCCTGTTGT
>RXKA01000197.1 GCA_003962985.1 Pseudomonadota bacterium
AACCTCTTGGTTATTAGGTTTAAGATGTAGTATTTTTTCTTCCACTGGCTTATAAGATTATTTTTACATATATATTTCATAATTCCAATGGAATACTTGATTTTATTACTAAAACTGAGAAATTGTTCCAAAAATAGCAAAATAAATTCTAATTTTTACTCTTTGCCAAAAAGTCATTTTTTTAAACTCATCTGTTTTAAAAAAATCTTCATATTCTTTCATATCTTTCAGCGTATAATATTCACTACCAGCGCTTTTATTCATAGCCGCAACGATATTTTTAGCGATTTTACCTTCATAAAAAGAACGTGGATCAGCAGCAATTTGTTCTAAGGTTTTAGCAAATGCTGGATTTTTTACCATTGCACCAACTGGTTTGACATTACCATTGGCATCAAAATATACATTGCGCACGGCTGGATCATTTTTAAAAACGTCTATTTCTTCATTTAATTCTTTATTAAGAATATAGCTCATTGGAAAACCATTACGTGCTAATTTAATTGCTGGTTGCATTAGCTTTTTCCATGCCAATTTACCACTATCTTGATGAAGTTGGTATAACATCGCAATTTCACCAGGAATACCTGCTGATTTTGGATCTAACCATGCATCACGAAATTGCATTGGTTTACCATTAGCATCTAAAAATAGTGTTGGCGTTGCTGCTCGTGGTGCCGTCTCACGTCCATCATAAGCTTTTAATTTGCCTTTATAGTAGCTTAAGGTATAACCGCCACCGCCGATACCAGAAGATTGAGGCTCAGTTAAGCTTAATACCAAAGCCGCAGCAATTGCCGCATCTGTCGCATTACCACCATCATTCAAAATCTGATTAGCAGCTTTACTTGACCATGGGTTATTGGTAACTACCATCGATTTCTTACCTGTCGCAATTTTTTGCATTGCTTCTGGAGTTGAAGCTGTTAGTTGAGTATCTGCATAACACAAACCACTACCTAAAACTACACTTGACAGTAATACACTAATTGATAATTTGATCTTATTAAATTGCGCCATAACACACGCTCCTATATTATTTATTTCACCACATTTATTTAATCAGTATTGGAATCCAGTGACCCCAAACCACACAGTTATAATCCTCTAATCGATATCGTTAGCTATCTTACTCTATTTACGATAAGTATAATTATATAACAACAGTCTAATCAAAAGCTAAAAACATAACACATTTCATTTTATAAAAGGAATTTACTGAACATCGCTAGCGTTAGTGTAGAGATTTAACAACATCTGCCATCTTAGAATAGCAGATCTATTTTCCACGGTATTATTTCAGGTCTTGAAATGATATAAAAATAGTGCGCCTAATCAATAAGCGCACTTTTAATTAATCTAATTTACCAATTATTTGACTAGCATTTAATCAGCTAATTTATTAAACATCAATCTCTTATAAATGATAATCTAAATAGCCTCCATTAATCCAATCATAGTAAGCAGCAACACTTACTGATGAAGATGGTGTAGTTGCCTCTCCACACCCTTCACCACTGCCAAAAGAATGCACACCTGTAACAACTAATCGCTTGTTATTTAGCACAAAATCAGGTCCGCCCGAGTCCCCTTGACAAATCTTAGTATAGACTGAATACTCTGAATGACTATCATTATAATAAACCTTACCACCAACATCAATATAGCGCCCATCAGAACCGTCGGTTATTTTGCTAACGTAACTAGTTGCATAGCGAAGAATCCCTGACCCACCGTCATCATTCTTACTAGCATAAACTACACCATCCCCATTATTAACACCATAACCAACGATAATCTCAGGTGTATTTGGTTTAGGGTTCTCAGTTGCTAAATATGCAAAATTATATTGTCTGGCAACTGGTTTCTTCAAATGCAAGATTGCCAAATCGTTAAGATGATACGTATCAATAATATCTAATGAACCACCATCAACTCCGGCACCTAAAAATGCCTCTGGATGAACAAATACCTGTTCTACAGCATATGTATTTATCCCATCTTTACTAGCCACACCTACAGGAATAGATAAGTTTTTAGGTAACATTACCGAGATATTCGCAGCACTAATTACGTTTTTATTAGTAAACAAGACTCCTGAATTTTTCTTTTCCATGTCCAAAACACAATGTGCGGCAGTCAAAACTGTTTGACTATCAAGTAAAGTACCACTACAAACAAAAGATTGATCACCAATAGTCGTTGAAATCATGGGAACCGTAGCATTAATCAATTGACTCTGAGAAATTTCTCCGTTCTGAACCAGTGTTGCTGGATTAATAGGATTATTATCTATCGAATTAGTTTGGTTTGAATCGCCAACACATGCTGTTAACCCACAAGCAATAGCTAATGCTGCTACTAAAGTCTTTTTCCCCATTGTTTCAATCACCTTTAAGAATTGTTTATAAAAAAATGTATTATAAAAGATGACTAACTCTTTTGTCTGCACCTAAATTTGGTACATAAAATTGAATAAAATGATTAAAATAGGAGAATTTAATCTAAAAATCATTCTCCATGTACCTAATTTTAGTACAGCAATAAAAACAATTCGTTTAAATTCATGTATCATCATATTGATTTAATTTCAATTAGACGATCATTTCTTAAAATAAGCAAATTCAATATTTTTTTAACAAATTGACATATCTGCACGAATAACTTAGAATAACGCTCTGGCTAAAAGGATGTGTACCACACATTTATTTTATTCAAATTCAGTATGTTACAGTACAGATGTAAGTATTGATTAGTTGTTTTGTACTCCTTATTCTTTTTTCATGATATACCCTATTTCCGCTACACCTATTTGGTAGCGGATTTTTTTTAGCCATTATCAATTTAGGTTAATTTGTATCATATTATCATACATTAATCACTAGTACTATTTGAAATATAAGCAGCTTCATATATTTGGTGAATATCATTTATAATTCTAGCTATTTGTCATAATTAGCTACGCCAATAGGCAATACAGATCATCTAGTTAAATAAAATCAATTAAAGATATTTATGTTGACTAATCCCATATTAATTAGCAAATAAATATTTTGGCATTGGAGTTAAATTAATTATCCTGCCAAATAATTCTGCACAGTTGTTTAGTTCATTTATAAATGAAGCAATATTAATGATGTAAACTCATGGTAATTGCTGTAAAATCAAATAAGCAGCAGATATATCTGCTGCTTATTTGTAAGTTAGTTATGTTTCTGGGAAAATAAATAGGCAATGGCTTTATCCATGAATAGCACAATTTCTTGCTCATAACTGGGGATTAACCCCTCTGGAATATCACCTGTTTTCATGAGTTCCCACATTTTTCTCCCCAATTCAGGATTTTGATTATATTGAGAATTTGCTGAATCGAGCCATTGCTGCGCCAGCTTTTGGACTGCTGGTGCGGATGGTTCAAGATTCATTAATGATTTTGCCGTGGCAAAAAACTGTTGCCATAACTGATCGGAAGATAGTTTATTTTCCTGAAAATTTGTCGTGGCAAAAAAATTTATTTCAGACTGTAAAAAGTTATTTTGCGCCCATTGTTGAACCAATTTGTCATTAGTCATATTAAATACCTCTAAAAGAGTGACAATTGCTTGCCAGTCAAATTGTTGCTGTTGTGAATAAAGATTTCTGCTATGCTCAATTAGTTGTAAACCTTGTTGCAGACGGTTAATATTTTCTTCTATAATTTTAGCCTGCAATTCAAGGGTTTCTAGCCAATCAAGCTGGTCGCCATCCAGAATGATTTTAATTTGCTGTAGATTAAAACCAATATGCTTTAAGACCGCGATTTTTTGCAGTATCTGTAATTCATTCAGAGAGTAGAAACGATAACCGGCAGTATTTTTATGATGTGGGGATAATATTCCCTTTTTATCATAAAAATGTAAGGTGCGCACGCTTACGCCGGTTAATTTACTAAATTCTGTTATCGGCCAATATTTATCAGTCATTTTTTTCTCCTACCAATAATGTAAACCATCACCTAAGGTCAGGGTCAAGTCAAATTCATAATTATTATGAACAATTAATACAACCTTGATAAATTTGAAATAAATTCAGCTAGTTTTAAATTTTTATAGCAATTATAGATGAAACCGAACGTTATTTATTATGATGTGCGGATGGTAATACTGTTATGGAAGCAGCTATTCACTACAACTTAGAAAATAGTACAATATTCCTGATTATCTGTCAAACTATTACTCAGTGTACCATCTACATTAATTATTTTAATTGAACCATCTGGTTTTGCCGCAGTTTTCTTTTGTCCACAATTACTATGTACCCAATGAATACCACCTCCTTGTGAATAAGGCTGCCCACATAATTCGATATTAGTACCTATTTTTAAATTGGTAAGTGATTCAGGAACTTGTTTATATGGTTGTGAAACATCATAGTCCATCGCATAGACATTATCAATTGCTACATCATAGATATTATTAGCGGATTGTTTTTCACCAAGCGGCACAACATTGATGTGTGTATGGGATAATTCAACACCACGTTGTAATTTTCCTGAGGAGTATTTAGGATTACTAATAACTGTTGCTGCAAATAACGTACCACCATTTTGATTACATTCAATACTATCAGCTTGTAATGCAGTCGGTGGCGGAGGAATTAAATCTGAATTAGCATATACATTAAATATAAACCCTAGAGCCAGACAACTAAAATAAATCTTTTTCATAATACCTTCATTAACCATAAAATTAACATTGACATGATTCTAACAGAATCAAACCATAACTGTATGTACCTAAATTTGGTACATGATACCCTATTAACCAGTTTCAATGCTGCAATCTTGGTGACTTAATTTAGTCACAGCTAATCAAGTCCAAAACTCATTGGTTTTATTTCGAATCAGATAGATAACACATGCTAAAATTATGCACTGAATCAATCATACCCAGAATGGGTAATTTTATATGTGAGAAAATTATGACAAAATTGAATAAAATCAGTAGTACAATTACTGAACCAATTTCACAAGGTGCATCACAAGCTATGCTTTATGCAACTGGACTAACCGAAGTTGATATGAAAAAAGCACAAATAGGTATCGCATCAGTATGGTATGAAGGTAACCCATGTAATATGCACTTACTTGATTTAGCTGATGAAGTAAAAAAAGGCGTTGCGGAAGTTGACATGATTGGGATGCGTTTTAATACGATTGGGGTTAGTGATGGTATCTCTATGGGTACTAATGGTATGCGCTACTCATTACAATCACGTGAAATTATTGCAGATTCAATTGAAACGATTATGGGTGCACAATGGTATGATGGTCTAGTGACTATCCCTGGTTGCGATAAAAATATGCCAGGTTGCGCGATGGCAATGATTCGTTTAAACCGCCCAAGTATCATGATTTATGGTGGTACAATCAAAGCTGGTGAATACCACGGTAAAATTTTAGATATCGTATCAGCATTTCAAGCATATGGTGAATATTTAGCGGGCAAAATCACTGAAGAAGAACGTCAAGGCATTATCCGTCATGCATGTCCTGGTGCTGGTGCATGTGGTGGTATGTATACTGCAAACACAATGGCATGTGCAATTGAAGCCTTAGGTTTATCATTACCATATAGTTCGTCAATCGCTGCTACTCATCCAGCAAAAAAAGCTGAATGTTTCCACGCAGGTGAAGCTGTTAAGAATTTATTGGCTAAAGATATTAAGCCTAGCGATATTCTAAGTAAAAAGTCATTTGAAAATGCGTTCCGTTTAGTAACAGTATTAGGTGGTTCAACTAATGCCGTATTGCACTTAATCGCGATTGCACGTACTGCAAATATTGATTTCACATTGGAAGATATTCAGAAAATTAGTGATACTACACCAATGTTAGCAGATTTTAAACCAAGTGGTAAATATGTTATGGCTGATTTACACATGTTGGGTGGAACGCCTGCGGTAATGAAATTTATGCTTGAGCATGGCATGTTAGATGGGGATTGTTTAACTGTGACAGGTAAAACTATTGCTGAAAATCTAGCGACATTACCAGCATTACCAGAAGGTCAAGATTTACTACGTCCTCTATCAAATCCAATTAAAGCTGATGGTCATATCCAAATTTTATTTGGTAACTTAGCATCAGAAGGATCTGTTGCAAAAATTACGGGTAAAGAAGGTTTGGTATTCAAAGGTACTGCACGTTGTTTCGATACCGAAGAAGATATGATTCATGCACTTGAAGAGAAAAAAATTCAAAAAGGCGATGTAATCGTAATTCGTTACCAAGGCCCTAAAGGTGGTCCTGGTATGCCTGAAATGTTAAAACCAACTTCAGCAATCATGGGTGCGGGGTTAGGTAAAGATGTAGCTTTAATTACGGATGGTCGTTTCTCTGGTGGTTCACATGGTTTCATCATTGGACACATTACGCCAGAAGCTCAAGTTGGTGGTAATATCGCCTTGGTTCAAGATGGTGACATTATTGAAATTGATGCAGCTAAAAAAACTATCAACATGGAAGTCTCTGATGCTGAATTAGCAGCACGTCGTAGTAACTGGACAGCACCTGCCTACCGTTCAACACGTGGTACATTATATAAATTTATCAAAAATGTTCAATCCGCAAGTCTCGGTTGTGTAACTGACGAATAATATAAAAAGCTGCCTTATGGCAGCTTTTTAATTGCTACCGTAACTAATCTTATAACGTGCATATAAAAAATTATAACCAATATGTTGAAGGGTTAAAATAGTCAGATGAGGATGGTAGCTTGAATCAAAAGGCGTATTTATACGCCCTAAACTAGCTAAATCACCACCAATCTGAACTCCAGAAGTATTTAACCATGCTTCATCGAGTAGCTGTAAGTGTTGTAATTCATGATGATAATATGGTGACTCATTTAAAATAGTTTTGATTCCAGCACTAAATAATTCTGCGCATAATTTACGAATATCTAAATCCGCATCATGAATAATCTGCCGATGTTGACAGCTCAGATAACGTTCAGTCACCACAAATCCATCTGGAATAGTCGTAGGTAATTGTTGAGTAAAAATTACTATCGGCAATGATTGATTCTGGTATAGCGCTTCATGTTGCCAATTGATTTGCCGACTATCACGACAGACAATAATATGTAATAATTGTTTAGGTTTTGCTAATTGTTCTCGCAAGTCCAACAATTCAGAAATATCAACATAAGCTTGGTAATGTCCATTTTCATAGCGTAAACTATTACTACCAATAATTACCGCATCTGCAATAGCACGCCCCAATGATAAGTTCCACCAATCAGCATAACGCTCCATATCACTAGCTAACCAATTATGTTTGGCAATCGCAAAGCCACTAGGTAAATCAGGATAACATAAGCGTCCATCAGTAGAAAGAGCAAAACAACTAAAAATAAATGCTTTATTAATAATTTGTGGTAATCTAAAATCAGCATCCAAAATATTATTAATCACGACATTATTAATTGGATAATAGCTAGAACTATCTAAAAGTGGATTAAATAATAAGGTATTAAATTTTAGCTGCATTATTCTTTCCTGCTAGAGACATAATTAAACACCCAACAACTCCAATAGTATAAATATAATTCATGGGATACCATAATTGTAAATGTGGTGTAGCTGAATGAATTAAACCGAGTGTGCTACACAATAAGAGAATCATAAATGAGCATGCAGCATGACGCCATAAACGATGCATAATATAATACAAAGCAGTCGTCAAGACCAAACTAAATAAAATTGAACCTTTTGCTAAAATAAACATCCCTGCTATCTCTGGTAGCTGCATAAAATTAGCAATGTGATTTTGTAAGGCTAATAATTCAAGTTTATTATAAATTAACTCGGTTAAAATGGGGATAATACCAATTATCAATAAAATGTACTCTTCTTTTTTTAATGCCGTAAAACTAATCGCAGTACTATTTAAACCAATTAAAATTAATACTGGTAATGTTACCCAATTGGGAATTAATGCTACTAAAAATGCCGCACCACCAGTTAGAGCAAGGAGTAAATAAGTTATCCCATTATATAATGAATAACGATGGTCGGCACCTTGTTGCTTCCATGAATAATGACCAAAAAATAACGCCATTGCAAATGGATTGCCGATAAATGTGGAAGCACCACTAATTACACCACTAGCTATCACTGAGGTATAGGGGTTAAAATAATCTTTGCTTAAACGAGACTCTTCCAAAATCTGGACGGCACTAATGGCATCAATAATAGCAAAAGCAATAATTAATGGTAAGTACTCCAAACAATAATTAATTATTTCAGGAGTAAAACTAATCATTAATAGATGTGGCAGGTGCACACCCCAATTTTGATTAAGCTGTTGAAAATTCCAGCTGAACTCTTTAGTCAATAAAGCAATGATTGTACCAATGATTACACCTAGCATAATTAATGGTAACCGTGAATCATAACGCGCTATCGTTATTACCAAAATAATCAAAAATGGCAACAAACCTGATAATGGATGCTCAAATAATACAGGCAAATTATTGACTGCCAACCACGTAAATGCAGAACCAGCTAAACCACTAAAAAGAGCTGAAGTTGGGATAAAACGTTGTAGTTTTAGTAAGATTACACCACTTATGGTAAAAATAGTCGCATTAATTAAATTTGCTAATAACGCGACCTGATAGGCAAGCACTGGATCATGAGTTTTGGTTGCAATTGGTAACATCAGCGCAAAAAGCCACACAAAAACACAACTGGCTTGTAAACCACTTGGTAGTGCCGTCACACACGCACCACCACGATTCATCCGATAAGCCTGAAAATAATAAAAGAGGTTTAAGACAAAAATCCCACAGCATACCCCTGGGATAACTCGTTGTAAAACCATACCAACAGGCATATTAATAGTGGTTGTCAATACTGCAATACTGACTGCAATTTTAGCAAAACTATCAAAAAACACCCCAACCGTTGCATTTAGATTTGCTGTTACAAGATGTGACCGCATTATACCCCTCAAATAGTTGACTAAAAAACTAGATTATATCATATTACCTATTTTGAGCAATTGCACTTTATTAAATACATAGATTCTAATATCTACTTCTAGTTATACAATTTTTATGGTATTAATGGTGCAGATTTTCCCTCATCATTAATTGCTACATAAGTAAACACACCGTGGGTAACATGAGTAGTAGTCTTACTAATATAGTTATATGTCCAAATCTGAATTTGAATCTTCATTGATGTATTACCACGTTTAATTAATTTAGCATAACATGAAACTAAATCTCCAACATGAATAGGATTAATAAACGACATACTATCTACTGAAACGGTAACCGAACGTCCTGTTGATGATAGTTTATTTGCAAGTACCGCACCACCCAAATCCATCTGAGATAGTACCCAACCACCAAAAATATCACCATTGGCATTAGTATCTGCAGGCATCGCTATTGTACGACTTACCAAATCATGATCTTCAATTTTATATTCATCAACCATTATTAACCTCTTCTCTAAAAAATGTAAAAAGACCTGTTACACAGGAACAGGTCTTATCTAAAAATCACGCGATTAATTATCACTTTGTAAATCTTCGTCTTCAGTTTCAATAACTTTTTCCAGATCAACTAGTTTTTCACCCTCACCAAGATCAATTAATTTAACCCCTTGAGCAGAACGACCAGTTTCACGGATGCTATTAACTTTAGTACGAATTAAAACACCACCAGTAGTAATTAGCATAATTTCATCTTCATCAGCAACTAATTTAGCTGCAACTAGTTTACCATTACGCACTGATTCACCGATTGCTTTTACTCCCTGAGTGCCACGCGAAGCTAAACGATATTCTTCAACTGTAGTACGTTTACCATAACCATTTTCCGTTGCAGTCAGTACGTTAGCTTTAATATCATCAGTCGTAAGTAATGCAACAACTTTGCAATCTTTACCTAATTTAATTCCCTTAACGCCACGCGCTTGACGTCCCATTCCACGAACTTCATCCTCATTAAAGCGTACAGCTTTGCCACCATCAGAGAACAACATAATTTCATGGTTACCATTAGTTAATGCAACGCCAGCTAATTTATCGTCGTCATCGAGATTAATCGCAATAATTCCACGGCTATTTGGACGAGCAAATGCAGTTAAATCAGTTTTCTTAACAATACCTTGTTCTGTAACCATAAAAATAAATTGGTCTTCGCTAAATTCTTTAACTGGCAAGATATTGGTAATTTTCTCTCCATGTTGTAATGGCAGTAAATTCACGATTGGACGTCCACGTGTAGTACGGCTACCCTCTGGTAAGTTATAAACTTTTAACCAGTACATTCTACCTAATGTCGAAAAGCATAATACATAATCATGTGTATGCGCAATAAAAAGATTTTGGATAAAATCATCTTCTTTTGTCGACGCTGCTGTTTTACCACGTCCACCGCGTTTTTGAGTACGATATTCATCAACAGCTTGGGTTTTAACATAACCTTCTTTAGATAATGTCACAACCATATCACGAGGTTTAATTAGATCTTCCATATCAATATCAGCTGAATCATATTCAATTTCTGAACGACGTTTATCACCAAACTGTTGTTTAACTGACGTTAATTCTTCAGCGATAATCTGATTAACCCGCGCTGGATTGTGTAGAATATCAATCAAATCGATAATTAAGTCCAAGATTTCTTGATATTCTTTGGTAATCCGCTCTTGCTCTAAACCAGTTAAGCGTTGTAATTGCATTTCCAAAATAGCTTGCGCTTGTGCATCAGATAAGAAATATAATCTATCATGCAAACCAAATTGTGGCTCTAACCATTCTGGGCGCACTTCTGCAGCATCAACTCGTTCCATCATAGATAAAACTAAACTTGATTCCCAACCTTTACCCATCAAACGTGATTTAGCTTCTTGACGAGTCATTGAAGTCTTGATAATCTCAATCATCTCATCAACATTTGCTAACGCAACCGCCAAACCTTCTAACGTATGACCGCGTTCTTTAGCTTTCTTCAATTCGAATAAAGTACGACGAGTTACTACTTCACGACGATGATAGATAAATTCTTCGATAATTGATTTCAAATTCAATAACCGTGGTTGACCATTTACCAATGCCACCATGTTAATACCGAAGCTATCTTGCATCTGAGTTAATTTGTATAAGTTATTAAGAATCACACTCGCATTTTCACCACGGCGTAATTCAATCACCACCCGCATACCAGATTTATCTGATTCATCACGGATTTCACTAATACCTTCAACTAGTTTATCTTTGACTAATTCACCAATCCGTTCACATAATTTAGCTTTATTTACTTGATATGGTAATTCATCAATAATAATTGCTTGACGTTCTTTACCGATATCTTCAAAATGAGTACGAGCACGCATAATAACGCGACCGCGTCCAGTACGATATCCCTGATGGATATCTTTAATACCGAAAATAATCCCAGCAGTTGGGAAATCTGGTGCAGGAATAATTTCAATTAATTCATCCAGCGTAATTTGTGGATTAGCTAATAATGCCAAACAGCCATCCACCACTTCAGTCAGATTATGTGGTGGCATATTTGTTGCCATACCTACCGCAATCCCTGTGGTACCATTAATCAATAAATTTGGAATCCGCGTTGGCAATACCAGCGGTTCATGTTCTGATTCATCATAGTTAGGTCCAAAATTTACTGTTTCTTTATCGATATCAGCAAGCATCTCGTGAGCAATTTTTGACATGCGAATTTCAGTATACCGCATTGCAGCTGGCGAATCACCATCGACCGAACCAAAGTTACCCTGTCCATCAACGAGCATATAACGTAATGAAAATGGTTGTGCCATACGAACGATAGTATCATACACAGCAATATCGCCATGTGGATGGTATTTACCAATTACATCACCGACAATACGCGCTGATTTCTTATATGGTTTATTCCAATCGTTAGATAATTCATGCATCGCAAATAATACACGACGATGTACTGGCTTTAAGCCATCACGCACATCAGGAAGAGCACGTCCGACGATTACACTCATTGCATAATCCAAATACGACTGCTTCATTTCCTCTTCAATATTGATATTAACAACATCTTTCGCAAATGATAGAGCTGGAATAGATTGATCCTTAGCCATTATTAACCTTTATAAACTGAAAACAGCACGCTAACGTTAAATGTTTGTAGCTGCTGATAATAAATAACTCCATATTTTATCACATTTTACCCTACTAAGATTACGAGAATCAATCACGCTAATCACATCGAACCGCAAGGAGTTATTGCAAACAAACATGCAGATAAAAATAGCTCATAAAATAGAAAATTATTAGATAGATACTGCCAATTTCTACTAGAAACAAGCCGTATAACTCGACATACAAGATTATTAAGGCAAAAAAAAGCCCTGATAAAGGTTTCCTTCATCAGGGTAAGGGACATAATTAGTGCAATCAGGATTACTTGGCTACCATGATTTATCTAAAAGATACTTTACTACTTAAAAATATATTTTAGGAAAACCACTCTATCAAAACCAACCATATACCAAATAACAGACTGATACAAATTAATATATACAGCTTTATGTTTGAGTAATGGATTATAACAAATAAATTCATAACTTTAATACTCCGATATTTCGGAGTATTAAAGTTATCGTTATTAATCCAAGTAAATTCAACTAATTACTCGGCTAGACCAAACCACATTAACACACTGAGCTATAACCAATTATAATAGCATCGTGCATAAATCTCCCACTTAATCACTAAAATATTATATAATATACTACTATTAAATAATTTGACAAAACAGGAAAAAATACAACATAAATAACATATATGAGCAAAAAACCCAAAATTCTCAGACCACATGAATTTACAGAGCAAGATAAAAAATATTTATTACATCTTAAAAACTCTATAAATCAACTCACTTCATTCTCTAATTTGATTATGGGTATCAAAGATGTTGATTCTATTCATCTTCATTCATCGCCTGAGTATGCCAAAATCGTGGGTTTAGGTAATAGCAATGATATCATTGGGCGCTCTGATTTTGATATGCCTTGCGATGGGACTGCGCAGTTTGCTCAACAATATATCACTGAAGATCGTTCAATTATTGAAAGTGCAAATATCAGTACGTCACTGACCACGCTCAACATCCACAACTATGCTGATGGTCTAAAAACACGTGTTTTTGAGAAGAAAGCTATCTATAATCCTGAAAGTAATGCAATACTAGGCATCTTCTATTCAGGCAATAGCGTTGAGGTTAGTGAGTTCTTAAACATAATACCTAATTACCATTTAAAATTTGGTGAAATCGACAGCTTAACAGTTACCTCGAGAAATAAACTCCCATTAAATAGCTATGAAGAAGAAATCTGTTACCTCCTAATTATGAATTGGGAATTAAAACAAATTGCTCAATTCATGAACACTTACCGCCCAACTAAGATAGTAAGGACATCTGATACCATTCGCAAGAAAAAAGATTACATCTGCAATAAACTAGATGTGATACCCAATTCGATACCAAATTTGGTAGAATTCCTCATTGGAATTGGCTTTCATAAAACCATTCCAGAATCATTCTTTGCACGAATTATTGGTTCAAAAATTATCCGTCAACGCTAGTTAGCATAATCTGCAGTCATGCCATCGCGATTAAGGTTACACAAAATCTCCACTGCCACAATATAACTGTTAAAATTCTGGTAGCAAATAATTTTTATAGAGTTTATAAATGCAAAAATACATCACAAATATTGATCGTTTGTTAAAACAGCTGATTATATTAGCGATACTTGCCAATGCAGTTGGCTTAATTTTTCCGCTAACTAGTATTAGTTTTGGTCCATGGTATGGTTCAATCGCGAAATATATCGCCCTTAATAATAATTGGTCTGACTTATACCTAAGTAGTCATGATTGGTTAGATAAGCCACATTTTCCATTTTGGATTACCGCAGCATCATTTAAGATATTTGGCATAAATTCATTTGCTTATATGATACCAGGGTTCTTATTTCATTTAATCGGCGCGGTCTATACATATAAATTAACTAATTATCTATATAACAATAAAACAACATCTTTATTAGCAACACTGATTTATCTTACGGTATTCCACTTAATGATGTCATCAATTGATGTGCGTGCTGAGGCATATTTATTGGGACAGATTATCCCAGCTACGTATTACTGGCTACAATATGACCGAAAATTCACATGGCAAGCGCTATTATTGGGCTCATTCTTTACTGGTCTAGGATTAATGACAAAAGGAATATTTGTCATAATTACCATCGTAAGTGGTGTATTTGCACTTTGGATTTATGAAAAACGCCTGATTAATGTCATTAGCCCTAAATGGTGGTTGGCGCTTACTCTTTCATTTGTATTTGCGACTCCTGAAGTAGTTGCCTTATACTTGCAATTTGATTTACATCCAGAAAAAATAATATTTGGTCACACTCATGTTTCTGGGGTACGTTGGTTCTTTATTGATAGTCAATTTGGTAGATTTTTTGGTTCTGGGTACATTCATAGTACCAATCCCCCACCATTACATCAATTATTTTTTGTTCATACTTTCTTATGGTCATTCCTGCCATGGACATTCGTTTATCCATATGCAGTTTATTCTTCAATACGCAACTTTAAAATACAGTCAACAGAAAATAAACGCAACATAGTATTCTTACTTGGCTCATTTTGGATCTCGTTTGTTATGTTTAGTGTAACCACATTCCAAGTAGACCACTACACTAACATTATATTCCCATTTGCAGCAATTTTATGCGCAGGAATCCTGACACCGCTGCTAAATAAAAATCACCCAATTTTCAAGTTACAACAAAAACTAAGTATTTTTATTTTAGTGATTGTTGCAATAATCGTTGGTGCAGCATTTAAAGGCTTACCATTAGTTTTATTAGTTAGCTTTGAAATAGTTTTATTATTATCGCTAGTAAAAAATTGGGGACAAATGCCATCGATAAAAGCTATAATGCTATCGGTGAGTGCTATTTGTTTGGTGATCGTTGTTTTTGAGGTACTAGGCGGAGTGATTTATCATCGCTATGATGCGGCTTACTACGCAGCACAAACCACGAGTAAAAATCCACAGATTCCAGTTGTCGATTATAAATATGACTCGCGAACTTTAGAATTTTATGTACATAATAAGTATAATTTAGCTCAACAAATTCAGGATATTCCGAATTACTCAGAGTTCTACGTTGTAACTGACAGTAAAAACTCAGCAGAAATATACCAAGCCTATCCACAGGCACAGTTAATAACAACGCTACATGGAAATACTCCTGAGAATGTTTTGCCAAATATAGTGAGTGCTGATAAGCTACAAGCTCATTTGGAATCATTTAGTGTAATTTATGTACGGAAATAAATTGATGACAAGAGAAATTATATCCGTAGCACCAATGTTGGACTGGACAGATCGTCATTACCGCTATTTCATGCGGCAAATTACTCAGCATACTACCTTATATACAGAGATGGTAGTTGCTGATGCTATAATTCATGGTGACCGTGATAAGCTTTTAGAATTTAATGATGCGGAACACCCACTTGTTTTGCAATTGGGTGGTTCAGATCCACAGAAGTTAGCAATAGCAGGTAAAATAGCTCTTGAGTATGGATATAAAGAAATTAATCTTAATTGCGGTTGCCCATCTGACAAAGTTCAATCGGGTAGCTTTGGGGCATGTCTAATGCGTGAACCAGATTTAATTAATGATTGTATTAAGTCATTACAGGATAGCACAAGCTTACCAATTACAATAAAACATCGAATTGGATTGGATTACGATTATAACTATGATTATTTACATAATTTTGTAGATATAATTGGCAAAAGTGATTGTAGCAAGTTCATCGTTCATGCTAGAAATGCTGTTTTACAAGGGTTAAGCCCAAAACAAAATCGCGAAATTCCTCCGCTCAAATATGATTATGTTTATCAATTAAAGAAGGATTTTCCACAATTAGAGATAATCATTAACGGTGGAATTACGACTCTTGATGAAATTACTGCGCATTTAATGAATGTTGACGGTGTTATGCTTGGACGCGAGGCTTACTATAATCCATATTTATTTGCCAATTTTGATAAATTATTTTATCATTCACCGTCATTACCCAAAACACGGCTAGAGATAGCTCAAGCAATGATACCATACTTAGAACAAATCATAACTAATGGTGGCAGATTACATCATGCTACTCGTCATATGATAGGTTTATACCATGGGTGCCCACGAGCTAAACTATGGCGGCAAACTTTAACCACTCAAATAATCCGTAGTAATTCAATAGCAGACTATATTAAATTAGTTGAGCAAATGATTGAATAAAAAATGGCATCTAATAGATGCCATTTTCATAATTCACATGTAGTAATCAACTAACTATATGCTTTTAGGACGATATGGTAAATAAACAGGTTCCCAAATATATTCATCGAGTAATTGTTCTAATTGGCTATCAGAAAGCTCACTATATTCAGTTAGACCAGCACGAACGGCTTCTTTTGCAACAGCAAAAGCAATTTTACGCGAAACTTGTCGCACTTCTTTTAGGGGTGGTAACAAATTGGCATTTGGATTCTCTCGCGCAGGAGACAATTCCGCCAACGCTTTTGCTGCCACCAAGAACATCTGATCGGTTACTCGACGTGATTTAACCACTAACACTCCCAAACCTAACCCCGGGAAAATATATGAATTATTCACTTGATCGATACGGCGTAACTCAGTCCCTGTATCATACAATGGGAATGCAGTACCAGTACCAACGATAGCACGACCTTCTGTCCAGTCTAAAACATCATGAGGATTAGCTTCAGCTTTCTCAGTTGGATTTGACAACGGGAATACAATCGGGCGTTCACAATTATTTGCTAACGCCTTAATTACATCACGTGTAAAAATTCCACCTTGGGCGCACACACCAATCATCATGGTAGCTTTAGCGTGAACTACAGTCTCTAATAAAGTGATATTATTTTTATCCGCAACATCCCAAGACTCAACATCGCTAGCATTACGACTAAATGGTTGTTGGAAATCAAGACTAGTTACATTATCGGTAATCAGCCCATTACGGTCAACCAAATAGAATGATTTGTAAGCCACTTCGCGATTAACACCAGCATCAACTAAAGCACTCACAATTAAATTTGAGATTCCAACACCAGCAGAACCAGCTCCAACAACAACAATACGTTGAGCGGTCAATGGTAATCCAGAGGCATTAGCGGCAGACAACAATGCACCTACCACAATTGATGCAGTTCCCTGAATATCATCATTAAACGTACATAATTGATCTTTATAACGGTTTAATAATTTCAATGCATTATTTTGGGCAAAATCTTCCCATTGCAATAAGACATTTGGAAAACGTTTTTTTACCGCCTGAACAAATTCGTCAACAAAATCATCATATTCCTGACCAGTAACTCTACGGTGACGCCATCCTAAGTATAATGGATCATCCAATAGTTTTTGATTATTTGTACCGACATCTAAGATAATTGGCAATGTTTTACCAGGTGCAATACCTGCACAGCCAGTATACAATGATAATTTACCAATTGGAATCCCCATCCCACCAGAACCTTGATCACCAAGACCTAGAATACGTTCACCATCAGAAACCACAATTACTTCAACATCATCAAAATTAGCATGATCCAAAATCTCATCAATGTATTTACGGTTCGGATAGCTAATAAAAATTCCACGTTGACGGCGGTAGATTCTGCCAAATAATTGACATGCTTTACCAACAGTTGGTGTATAAACAATTGGCATAATCTGCTCAATATATTTATTCATTAGCGCATAGAATAATGTTTCATTACGATCTTGTAGATTACGCAAAAATATATGGCGCTCTAAATCATCAGGACTATTTACTACTGTCTGATAATTTTTATCCACAATCTCTTCCAATGGCAAATATGCAGGTGGCACTAAACCACGTAATTTAAAGGCTGCACGCTCTTCCACCGTAAAAGAACGTCCTTTATTTAATAATGGATTATTAATTAAATCATAACCACGGAGGTCTACTTCAACATATTTCTGACCTGTCTCATCTTGTTTTATCTCATATTTCATCGCTACCACCCAAAATTAAAACCTATTGTGACTAAAACAAATGCCCTGCACAGTGCATCTATACTACTTAATCCAAAATAACCATCTACCAATTAATATTTAGAATTTAAAGAACAAAACTATTACTTGAGGAGTTGTGGTGCGCCCAACAGGAATCGAACCTGTGACCTTCAGCTTCGGAAACTGACACTCTATCCAACTGAGCTATGGACGCAGAAGAAGGGCATATTCTACCACATAAAATAAGGGTTCGGCAAATACCGAACCCTTATTCATATAGTTAGTCGCGTGAGAAACGCTCTGTACGAGGTTTTTCCTCTTTCCACTTAACTACGATTTGGCGTTTTTTCTGAGTGCTGCCGTTTAGGTTAGTTAAACAAGCTTCAGCTTCTTCAGTACTTGACATTTCAACGAAACCGAATCCACGACTACGTTGGTTTTCATCAGTCACAACTTTACCATACACAACAGTACCATACTGACCAAAAATTTCTTTTAATTCATTTGTGTCGATCGCCCAGTCAAGGCCAGCCACGAAAAGTTTAGTTCTCATAGAAATCCATAAAAATATAATTTAACATCCAAATTCTAACGCTCCCACAAATGAACGTAATATCCAATATCTAAAGAACCAAATACTTTCGACATTTATGCTAACCATCAAGAATCTCTATGAATGATTATAGCATACTCTTTTCTAAATACAGATAAATTAATAGCAAAATACATGATAAAATATGGTCAGTGTTGTAAAAAGTAACTCTACATAAAATTCACATTAAATAATATATAGTTACTTGAATATTTTATACAAAGGATTAGATTATGCAGCGTAGTAATTACTGCGGATTAATTACCTCAGAATATCTGGGACAAACAGTAACAGTTAAGGGTTGGGTGCACCGTCGTCGTGATTTAGGTGGATTAATATTTTTTGATTTACGTGATAGAGAAGGACTAGTTCAAATCGTAGCAGAACCCAATACCCAGTGTTTTGTAAATGCAAATGAACTAAAAAATGAATATGTTGTTGAAGTTACTGGTTTAGTGCGTAGTCGCCCTAACCCAAATAAAGAGCTAAAAACTGGTGCGATTGAGATTATTGCCAACGAAATTACCATTTTAAATATCGCGGTTCAAACACCTATCTTAGTTGATGATGAAAATGTAAGCGAAATGAATCGTTTGACACACCGTATCATTGATTTACGTGGACAAAAAATGCGTAATAATATTATGCTGCGTACGAAATTATCACGTGAAATTCGTCGTTTTTTAGATGATGAAGGCTTTTTGGATATTGAAACGCCATTTTTAACCCGTTCCACACCAGAAGGTGCTCGTGACTTCTTAGTACCATCACGGGTTCATAAGGGTTCATTTTATGCCCTGCCACAATCACCGCAATTATTTAAACAATTATTAATGGTTGCAGGTTTTGATCGTTACTACCAAATTGTACGCTGTTTCCGTGATGAGGATTTACGTGCAGATCGTCAGCCAGAGTTTACACAGGTCGATATTGAAACATCATTCCTAACTGAAATGGAAATCCGTGATATGGCGGAACGTTTAATCCGTCGCGCATTTAAAAATGTACTTGATGTTGAGCTACCAGAATTTCCAGTAATGACTTACGCTGATGCAATGTACTATTATGGTTCAGACAAACCTGATTTACGCTTAGAAGACTTAAAATTTATTGACTTAACTACTGAACTAAAAGAATGTGGCTTTAAAGTATTTAATGAAGCTGCTAATCGTAGCGATGGTCGTATTGTTGCCTTAAAATTTCCAGCATCAGTTACGCTATCACGTAAAGAATTGGACGAATTAACTAAATTTGTCGGTATTTATGGTGCTAAAGGTTTACCTTATATCAAAGTTAATGACGCAAGCAAGCCTAGTGATGAAGGTTTACAGTCACCAGTCGTAAAATTCCTATCTAGTGAAGAATTAGCAACAATTATTGAAAAAACAAATGCTCAAAATGGTGAGATTATTCTCTTTGGTGCTGATAAAGCCAAAGTGGTTAATGAAGCAATGGGTGCATTACGTTTAAAACTAGGTCATGAAAAAGGTTTAGCTAATGGCGAATGGAAACCTATGTGGGTAGTAGACTTCCCAATGTTTGAATACGATGAGGAAGAAGATCGTTATGTCGCGTGTCACCATCCATTTACCTCTCCTAAAGATGAGCATATTGATAAATTAACTACTAATCCAGCAGAGTGTTTAGCAAAAGCTTATGACATCGTATTAAATGGTTGGGAATTGGGCGGTGGTTCAATTCGTATTTATCAATCAGATATTCAATCTAAAGTGTTTGATGCATTAAAAATCAGCAAAGACGAAGCGCAAAATAAATTTGGCTTCTTATTGGATAATTTGCAGTTTGGCGCTCCTCCGCATGGTGGCATTGCGTTTGGCTTAGATCGTATCGCATCAATGATGTGCAAAGCAGAATCAATTCGTGATGTGATAGCATTCCCGAAAACCACTAAAGGACAATGTTTATTGACTAATGCACCCAATAGTGTTGATGATAAACAATTAACCGACTTAGGCATCGCTAAGTTAGTATAATTTAAATCAAATAAAATACCGCCATTTAGGCGGTATTTTATTATTCATCAGCAAAATGCTTTTGTAATTTCTCTCTACGCTCTTGCGCTTCAACGCTTAGAGTGGCAGTTGGACGAGCTAATAAACGTTTTAAACCTATTGGCTCACCAGTATCTTCGCAATAACCATAATCACCAGACTCAATCAATTCTAGCGCACTACGGATTTTCTGTAACAATTTACGCTCACGATCCCTAGTTCTTAGTTCTAAGGCATATTCTTCTTCTAAAGTAGCACGATCTGATGGATCGGCAATGTAATTAGTGTCTTGCTCTTGAAATGCTTGTGTGGTTTTTTTTGCATTTGCAACCATCTCCTCTTCTAAATGCAGCAATTTAGCTTTAAAGAAAGCTAATTGAACTTCGTTCATATAATCATCTTCTGTCATACTCAAGATATCTTTATCTGTCATTAATTCTGGATTTAGATTAGGCATACGCACCTCATAAAACAATATTTGCTAAATATTTCGAACTAACATTTACATCTTCATGCAATACAATGTTAACCAAAGGCAGAGATTATACCCGAAAACCATACTCTAAGAACTTTTTTTTACTCTTTTCATCTAAAATTATACACAAATAAACCAAGATGTTAATAAAAGCTACACTTAGTTTTTTAATTTTTTTTATAAAAAGATGTTGACATGATACACCCACTTGGCTATAATAACGCTCTCTAAGCAAAAGATTGCTGGCTTGGAGAAATGGCCGAGAGGTCGAAGGCACTCCCCTGCTAAGGGAGCATGCGCCCAAAAGCGCATCGAGGGTTCGAATCCCTCTTTCTCCGCCATTATAAATTTAGCCAGCAGTATTTTAAAGATAGTGCATCCGTAGCTCAGCTGGATAGAGTACTTGGCTACGAACCAAGGGGTCAGGAGTTCGAATCTCTTCGGATGCGCCATAAAATACGTCCCTATCGTCTAGAGGCCTAGGACATCGCCCTTTCACGGCGGTAACAGGGGTTCGAATCCCCTTAGGGACGCCAAAGTTTTAATGAATATATGGAGCGGTAGCTCAGCCGGTAGAGCAGCGGACTTTTAATCCGTTGGTCATGAGTTCGAATCTCATCCGCTCCACCATTCTAAAGTTTCCAATTATGAAGTTTAGATACCTAATAATTGTTGGTTTTATTGGTAGTGCATTAGCATACACTCAAAGTGATTTGTTATCAGCACAATACAATTATCAATCAACAAGTGATCAGTTAACTTTGGCTAAATCTGCTAAGCAAGATGCCTCAAAAGCATTAAGTAAAGCACAAAAGAATTATGATGCAGAGCAGACTAAATTTCAACAGGCTCAAGTTGACTTAAAAAATGCGCAAAAACAGTTTGCCGATTCAGAGTCAGATTTGTTGCAAAAAACTACGCAGTTTAAATCTGCAAATGACAAGTTAAATCAAGTTTGGAATGGTTTAAATACCAACTAACTATCTCTAAGTCCCTATCGTCTAGAGGCCTAGGACATCGCCCTTTCACGGCGGTAACAGGGGTTCGAATCCCCTTAGGGACGCCAAATTTATTCAATTGGCACAAAACTTCTACTGGAGCGGTAGCTCAGCCGGTAGAGCAGCGGACTTTTAATCCGTTGGTCATGAGTTCGAATCTCATCCGCTCCACCAATTTCTATTCATCAAAATAAATCTTCGTAGTGCGTCGCACAATCATTTCATTGCTTCAAAAAACATACTTATGCTACAATCTCACTCCATATATTTTATACTATCTGAGGAGTATTTAGCATGAAGAGATTTTTCTTTTCTATTTTGGTATTTTTGTTTATTGCGGTGAGCGATGCTAAGCCAACTGTAGAAATATTAGCAACAGGTGGAACCATTGCTGGTGTTGCCGCCAGTCAAACTTCAACTACTTATGTAGCAGGTTCATTAAGTGCACAACAACTCATCAATTCGGTAAATGGCTTGGAAAGTATAGCAAATATTAAATACACACAAGTATACAATAAAGATAGTGGAAATATTACCACCTCTGATTGGATGAAACTATATGCTGAAGTTAATAAAGCTGCTCAAGACCAGTCTATTGACGCTATTGTTATCACTCATGGTACAGATACACTTGAAGAAACAGCTTACTTTTTAAACTTAGTAGCAAAAACTGAGAAACCTATCGTATTAGTTGGTTCAATGAGAGCATCAACATCAATGAGTGCAGATGGTCCACTTAACCTCTATAATGCCGTAGCAGTGGCAATCAGCCCACAAACCCACAATCGTGGTGTATTAGTGGTAATGAATGAAAAGATTTTTGGTGCGCGCAATGTAACTAAAACCCATACCACTAATGTTGACACCTTTCAATCACCAAATAGCGGACCTCTTGGAGATGTTGTAATGGGCGACGTTAGTTATTATAGTACACCGAATCGCGCAAGTACAACAGATACACCATTTAAAATTAGCAATGATACTGCTCTACCCAATGTAGCAATTATTTATGAATATGTTGGTGTAGACACAAAAATACTAGCTAGTATCCTAAAAGATAAAACACTAAAAGGTATTGTAATTGCAGGGGTTGGCGATGGTAATATTCCAAGCTATGAGCATGACTTTCTGGTTAAAGCTCGCAAGGCTGGTATAGTTGTGGTGAGAAGCAGTAGAACAGGAAGCGGTATTGTAAGCTATGACTATAACAACCTAGACACCACATACGGGCTAATTGCTGGTGATAATTTACGCCCTGAGAAAGCACGAATCCTATTGATGTTGAGTTTATTACAAACTAACGATATAAAACAAATTCAGCAAAATTTCTATAAATACTAGAATCTGTTGGGGGATATTATCCCCCAACATCAAATTATAATATAAAACTATAACATAGATTAAATGGTTTATGGTGGAAATAATTACTTCCACCTCAAAAATAAGGCTATAACCATAGTTATAAAATACGACATGTAACATGCAACAAAATTAATATACATTGCATATTACATACCAATTATCGATTAGAACCATTCACCATCTTGAATTCATACAACCGACACTCAATCGCACCATTATAAACAGGTATTTTACGACTAGGTTTTAGACGAACCAACTTTGGCAATCTTAAATCGCCAGTGAAAAAATAGCAATCCCAACCAGCAAATTGTTTTTTAAGTGTACTACCAATTTGCGGGTACAATTCCGCCAAACGATCCAACTCATCCAAACGAACCCCATAAGGAGGGTTAGTTATCAAAACACCATTATTAGCAGGAGCAGTTTTAGTCAGAAAATCACCACTACTAAATGTCACATATTGGTCTAATTTGATCTGCTGAAAGTTTTGTTTAGCTATTTCTACGGCAGTGCGATTAATATCACTAGCATAAATCTGTAATTTCTGATCTTGGCGAATAGCCGCAACCGCATCATCCCTCATCGCTTGATAACTATCAGCATTAAAGCCAATAAATTTCTCAAAAGCAAAATTACGATTTAATCCAGGAGCTATATTCAAACCATAGCTAATCGCTTCTACTACAATTGTACCACTACCACACATTGGATCATAAAAAGGTCGATCAGGAGTCCAACCACTCAATTTAATTAGTCCAAAGGCTAAATTTTCTCGAATTGGCGCTTCTAGTTTTAAGCGACGATAACCACGTTTAAATAACGTATCACCCGAAGTATCCAAATAAATTGTTGCGCTATCGGCATCTAAGAATACATAAATCCGCATATCTGGAGCAGCTTTATCAACATTAGGACGCGCATCAACCTTATCAACAAAATAATCACAAATAGCATCTTTAACTCGTAAAGTAACAAAATCTAAGCTTTTCAGTGGACACCTCATTGCATTTGTTGATACTTTGATTGAGTTACCAATATGAAACCATTTATCCCATTCAATACGTTGTGCAATCTTGTAAATATCATCTTCATCACGATAACCACTATACCCCAAGCGAATCATTATCCGGCTAGCCAAGCGAGAATGCAGGTTCATCCGCATAATACTATCTATAGTTGCACTAAATTCCAAACCAGCATTAACAACATTGATATTTTCTGCACCAAGTGCAGTTAATTCATCAGCTAATAATTGCTCTAAACCACGTACGGTGGTCGCAAAACAAGCTATCACAACAACTCCAATTTAAACAAATAATTAGATATATTTTAGCATATCACAGCAATAATTATTTTGTTTTTAACACAAAAAAACTTGCTATATGATGATTATTTGGCGCTATAATAACCAAAGGAGCATAAATCTCCAAGATTTAATCAAAAAATTGACGAAAGGAAACTTCATGAAAAACTTGTCAATCTTATGTAAAGATTTTGATCTTACTGATGCTATCAAATTATATGCAACTGAAAAAGTTTCATCATTGAATAAATATCTACCAGATGACGGTAGCACTGCGAGTTTTAACCTACGTCTAGGAAAAGTCACAAATCATCAACACACAGGTAAAGTGTTTTATGCCGAAATGAGTATCAAAACACCCGAGAAGAATTTTGGTGCCTTAGTTGAATCAGACGACATCTATGCTGCAATTGATGTACTTAAAGATGATTTAGCACATAATATTGCACATTATAAAGATAAAACCCATAGTAAAAATATTCGTAGCGCACGCAAGTTTAAAGAAGCTTTGTTAACGACTGCCGAATAATAATAAAATAAAAACCAACTCAGATTGAGTTGGTTTTTTAGTTGACTAATTGACTCTGCCCTTCATGGATGTAATCAGTGCCAATGCATAATCTACCAATCGGTCATACATTAAGTCCATATTGTGTGCTGCCAATAAGTTGGGGGCATAATAATTTACAATATGTTGCGGATGAACTAGTGAGAAACCCAACCCAACAATAGCAAACCCTAATCGGTGCATCTCATCTGATACCTCTTGTACACCTAAGAATTTACATAATAATTGAAGCAATGGCTCATGAATATGCTTAGCAGGACCAATAATTAAGTCATCAACCAAACCAGTTGGTTCAAATTGCTCACGGTGAATCAAATCATGCACCATAAAATGGAGATTTTTATTCCCCGAAGTTCGACATCCACGATTTCTTTTTTCAATAAATGGCATTAATAATACACGGTAGAATTCATTTAACGCATCTCGAGGAGTCTTATTTAATAGACTCTCAGTATCAATTAATAGCTTAGGAAAATCTTTAAATGGTTCACTAAAAATAGCGCGATATAAATCTTTCTTACTACCAAAATAATAATGAATACTAGTAATATTGGTATTTGCAGCAAGACAAATTTCGCGAGTAGTTGCCTGCGCATAACCTTTTTCAACAAAAATTTGTGCAGCAACTTCAATGAGTCGTTCACGAGTATTTAACATATTTTAGCCATTAAAAAATTGATTAATTGTTAATTTTATCATAATTTCTTAATTTGAGCTGAAATCATCCCTAGCCAATTAAATATTCGCTGGAACGGATGTAATTCATCGACAACCTCAAACACAACAGGTACAACTAATAAACTCAAAATCGTAGAAGTAATCAAACCACCAATTACTGTTAATGCCATAGGGGTACGAAAACTTGAATCACCCTCAAGTCCCAAAGCAATAGGTAGCATACCAATAATCATTGCAACAGACGTCATTATAATTGGGCGAGAACGTTTAATACATGCATCTAAAACCGCTTGTTGACGGGTTACATCTGGTTTACGTTTTTCAACCAACGCATAATCAACTAATAAAATAGAATTCTTAGTCACAATCCCCATTAGCATCAACATCCCAATCAGTGATGGCATCGACATACTATAGCCAAACAAGACTAATACTACCAAGGCACCACAAATCGCTAATGGTAATGCAGATAAAATCGTTAATGGTTGCTTGAAATCTTTGAATAGTAAAACTAAGACACAATAGATCAACATCACACCAGCGATCATTGCAGTAATAAAATTACCAAACATCTCACTCATCCGTTCAATATCACCAGATTGAACCCGATGTACACCACTAGGTAAATTACGCAACAATGGAATAGCATTTATTTTCTTATCGACATCACCAATATTTTGACCGTGTAAATCAATGTTGAATGTGATGCTACGGTTACGATCATAACGCATAATCTGAGTAGGTCCACTAGTTAGAACTACTTTTGCCAAACTAGAGAGCGGAATTGCACCATTATTACCACTAACGCGGAGATTCGCAATATCATCTAAAGAATTACGATATTTTTTATCTAATTGGACACGAATTGGTATCTGCCGATCTGGCAAATTTAATTTAGTTAAATTGGTATCATAATCACCAGTCGTAGCAATCCTAATTACATTACCGATGCTGGTGGTAGTAATTCCAAATTGCGCAGCTTTATTATAATCTATGTCAACCATAATCTCTGGTCGAGTTAAATTATCACTAGATGAAACATTACCTAAATTATGATCCTGACGTAGCACTAACTCCACTTGATTGGCGACTTGCTTTAATAATTGGCTATCCTCACCAGTCAAAACTAATGAATATTGCTCTCCCATACCACCGCCACCGATGGAAAATCTCACGCCTGGAATAGCCTTTAATCGATTTTGAATAATTTTTTCTAATTCTGCTTGCGAAAGCTTGCGTTTATGACTATCAACCAAATTAAAAGTAACACTACCACTCGCAACATCACTATCTGAATTGGTAGTAGCGCCACTCTGTACACCACTACCAATCGTGGCATAGACATTATTAATATCTTGAATATTTTTAGTAAGTTGGTAAATTTTCTCCATTACTTGCTGACTATCATTTAATGTACTACCTGCGGATAGTTGAACTTTTAGCATGACATGATTATTATCTTGCGCAGGAAAAAACGTAGTAGGAATTAATGCAATTAGTCCTAACGATGCACAAAACAGCGCCAAAGTACTTAATAGTGTTTTACGTGGATGATTTAAACACCATTTAACTGTTTGGATATAGTACTTCATCACCCGCCCAACTTTTTCATCTTCTGGATGCGGTCGTAACATATATGCTGCCATCATCGGAGTTAGCATGCGTGCTACTAATAATGAAACTAATACTGCAATAGCTGCAGTCCAACCAAACTGTTTAAAGATTCGTCCAGGAATCCCGCCCATAAATGCAGTGGGTAAAAATACCGCTACTAATGTAATTGAGGTTGCAATAACTGCGATACCAATCTCAGTGGCTGCTTCCATTGCGGCTTTAATTGGTGATGGATTGGTCTTTAGATGGCGAACAATATTTTCAACTTCCACAATTGCATCATCAACTAGTATCCCAATGACTAGTGTTAAGGCTAATAACGTAATCGTGTTTAAGGTAAAACCAAGCCAATAAATAGTTACAAACGTTGGGAATATCGATAATGGTAATGCTGTTGCTGCAATAAAAGTTGCACGCCAATCACGCAGAAATAACCATACTACAATTATTGCTAAAATCGCTCCTTCATACAATGCTTGCATCGACCCATCATAGGTAGATTTAATCGCACTAACACTATTACTAATTTCTGCAATTTTAACATCTGGATGATGAACAATATATTGATTAATTACTTTTCGCACTGCCGTTGCAACACTCAACTCACTTGAACCTTTAGTCGGATACACATCAAAAGTGATTACAGGTTTACCATTCAAAAATGCCATTTGTCGGATTTCGGCATGTGTATCCATCACACTCGCAACTTGCCCCAGCTTACTATAACCAGCGTTACCTAATGGAATATATAATTGTTTAATATCTTCAACATTATTCAAATTTGGTCGAGCTTCAATTACCTGTTCTCGCCCACCAATAATCACGCGCCCACCAGAAAAGTCTTGGCGCACATTATATAATTGACTTGAAATATTATTAATTGACGTATTTAACATCAGTAGTCTATTTGGATCTAATGAAACTTGGATTTCACGTTCTAAACCTCCCTGACGAGTAATTTTGCTAACACCAGCAACTGAGCTCAATAAGCGACTAATATTATTATCAACATACCAAGATAAATCCGTTGCATCCATATTAGCCGTGATTTGGTAGGTTAGTATTGGATTAGCCGCCATAGTAACTTTAGATACCTGAGGTTCATTAGTTCCAGCAGGGAATTGTGGCTTGACTTTATCCACGGCTTCTTTCACCTCATCAATTGCATCCGATAAATTTTGATTTAGTTCAAATTCAATTGTTGTTACAGAATTACCATCACTTAGTGTTGATGAAATATGTTTAATATTATTTATATTCGCAACATTATCTTCAACCTTACGGGTAATTTGATTTTCTAATTGATTAGGTGTTGCACCTGGCAATGAAATAGTAACCATTACAGATGGAAAATCCATATCAGGAAAATTAGTAATCGTTAATTTCTGAAAACCAATTACACCAGCTAATGTCATAAAAATAAACAACATAATTACAGGTAGTGGATTTTTGATTGCCCATGTTGATAAATTCATTTTTGCTTAACCTTCTACCACGCTCACAATATCACTCTCATTCAGAAATGAGGCACCATTAACAACAATCATCTCCGCAGAAGTCAGACCAGACAAAACAACTACCTTATCTCCAATTATATTGCCAATTACGATTTTAGTTTTATGTACCCGATTTTTTGCATCTAATTTCATTACATACGTAAAACCATCACTATTGACAATTGAAGCAAATGGAATTAAAAGCCCTTGACGCAAACCCAAACTAATAACTCCATCTACTGCCGAACCAATTTTCAACTTTTGGTCTTGCGGAATATCAACATACGCAACTACATTTTTACTATTGATATTCAAACTTGGTGAAATCTGTCGTACAACACCATGTAAAGTTTTATTCTCAGGAGTTTGAATAACCACTGCCTGACCTGATTCAATATCTTGCACTTGATTAAGTGCAATTTCAGCCTGCCACTCAAGACGGTTATTACGAATTAAACGAAATAACTCACTGCCACTACTAACAATACTCCCAAGTGCTGCACTACGCGATGCAATTACACCATCATCTGGAGCAATAATTTTGGTATAACTTAATTTTAACTTCTGTAAATCCAAGTTCGCTTTAGCGGCTGCTAACTGTGCTTGTGAAGTCTTGGCTTTAGTCGAGTATTGTAATAAATCCTGACTACTAATTGCCCCTGTTCTTGCTAGCGTCGTAGCTTGCTCTGCTTCAGTACGTGCTTGTGTTAAATTAGCTTCTGCCTCAGCAACACTTGCCTTTTGACTTAAATAATCAGCAGTAATTTGTGCATCATTTAATTCTGCTAATAACTGCCCTTTTTTTACCTTATCACCAACATTTACATAAACATTACTAATATCAAGACCACCAATTTCAGCACCAATCGTCATTTCTTGCCATGGTTCAATAAGTCCATTGGCATGTAAGGTAACTGTATATGATTCGTATTTAGGTTTTGTCACTGTAACTACTTGATGTTCAACTGCAGGCATTTTCAAATTGGGGTCTGACTTGCTACAAGCGCTCATAAATATTAAGTTTAAGGTTAAACTCACCAAAATAATTTTTCTCACAATTTACCATCCTTGTCAACACTATTCCAACTACCACCTACTGCTTTATATAATGCAATCCACGCCTCGACTTGCTCTAATTTGGCAATTGCTAATGTTTCTTTAGAAGAAAGTAGTGTTACACGTACAGTTTCTAAATCTAATAAATTTGCCCAGCCCAATTCATATTTTTGATTAAAACCATTAAAATAATCTTGATAATTATCCACTGAATTTTCAGCCGCACTAACTCGTTGATTAGCGGCGTTAATTCTTACTAATGCATCTTCTACTTCACGAATTGCAGTTATTACTGTGTTGCGGTAGCTAGCTAAAGATTGTTCATATTTGGCTTGATATAAACTTTCTTGCGCACGTAAATAGCCACCATCAACCAGCGGCAAGGTTATATCAGGACCAAGAGACCATGAACTTGGTTGGCCTGAATATAATGAGCCAGTATTCAGAGCAATTGAGCCAGTTAATGATATCTGTGGATAACGATTGGCAACTGCAACCCCAAAATCAGCATTAGCCGCCGCAAGATTACGCTCAGCAGAAGCTACATCTGGACGTTGATTAATAATTTGTGCGGGAATTGCAGAAATATTGACTGATTCTGGTAGTGGAATTACACCATAGTTTTTTACGAGGTACTGGTTCATATTCTCATGAGTTATTCCTGTTAATGCCACTAATTGATTTTCATACTGCTGACAAACTGCATTTTGCATCGCGATTGTCACATTATTTTGTGCTAATGAACCAGTTGCTTGGCTTACATCTGTTCGTGCAGCAAAGCCTGATTTTGCTCGTAGCTGAGTTAAATTCTGGGTGGCTATGCGTGATTTATTTTCTTCACGATATGTTTGTAATAAATTTTGACACTCGCGTACGCTTACATATGCATCGGCAACTTGTGCTGCCAAACTCACTTTAGCATCATTCCAGTCATATTTACTCGCAGAATAGCGCGCCTCAGATGCTTCAATACTGCGTCGAGTTGCGCCAAATAGATCTAGTTCCCATGACATGTTAACACCCCCACTTGCACCATTTGCTAAACCGTTATTAGTAAAAAAATCTCCACTGCCACCGCTTGATGTAGTGCTACCTCCTGAGATAGATTGCATGGAATTTTTACTAGCCGCCGCTGAACCAGTTGCGGTTAGACTTGGGAAAAGATATGAACGGCTTGATGAGAGATTAGCTTGTGCTTGTTTAATTTTTGCCAACGCTTCAAATATAGTTGGATTAGTATTCAATGCCGAACTAATCATCATCTCCAAAATAGGATCATTGAATTGTTGCCACCAGTTAATTAATTGTAAATTACTGCCACCATGAGGTAATACACCATGCCAACTATTTGGAATGTTTAACTCATTATTTGTTGGTCTTTTATAATCTGGACCCACCGCACAACCAGATAACATACTGATTAATAAAACATATAGAATATTACGAATATTTTTCAATCCAACCCCACCATTAAATCAAGCGATTGCTAGAGAGTATTATAACTGAAAATTTAGCACTTATATATTATTTTAATAGAGATATAGTGAGATTAGAAGCCAATAACTCTAAAATTTGTCAAAAAGATACCATCAATCTAGAATAATCATGACTACACAATTAAAATGCATGTAAATTTATGGAAACACATTAATTTGTTATAAAAGTAAGTATATACATAATTGAAAAATTTAACTTCGCTAATATTTTATTTTCAAAAGCTAAATTGGAATAAATTGTTAGGTATTTTATTGCTAATTTATCTGTAAATCAAATAATGATTTTGTCTGAAATCTGTCATAGAATTTATGAATTTTGTAATTTATATGATAATATATGATTAATTTAACTTTAGAATTATATGGGTAAAACGTAGTCTTTAAATTTATCATAAAATAATTTGACCTAGCGTACTAAAGCATGGATGTAAATTGTCTGCGAAACCATACCATAAGGCATTAATATCAACAGCATAGAGAGATTTTGGTTATTTACCAAAACTATATTAGTAAAATTTCATGTTACTTATAAAAGTGAATTTTAACTTGAATCTAAAAAAGTGTGAGTTTAGATTCAATTAATCAAAATGAAAATCCCACTATTTTATAATGTTAAAATTGGTAAAAATAATATGTTTCAATTATCTAGGAGACAACCTATTATTCATTTTAAATATAATGCCTGTAAATTAATAACCAACTGATATAGTAGCATGGTAATATAAAATTACTCATGCCACGTAGTTAATTAAATATATCTACACTTAACTAATTTTAGCTTAATTACGCGCTGCAATACCATATAGATTTAAGCTAGTTATTGGTGGAATAGATATCCAATTTTCACCATCTAAAGAGTATAGAATAACACCCGAATTACCCACCGAAATAAACTTATTATGACCGTGAGCTACCGAATATAAAACTTTATTATCCGCTACCCGCGTTAGTGTCCAATTATTTGCATCTGATGATTTTAAAATACTACCATCACGAGCAGCAGCTATATATAAATTATTAGCATAAGTCACCGCACCGAGTTGAGATGTGGTTACTACGCCTGAGCTATTAGCTGTTTGCCAATCATTCGCTGTTTTAGATGCATAAATAATTGCACCACCAGCACCAACAGCAACAAATTTTTCGCCGCCATAAGCTACAGCAGTTAACTCTGTTGCAGAGCTAGGATCAATTATCTTAACCCAGCTTTCTGGTTGAGTAGGATTGCTTGTTGTTGCCAATATGCTTTGTTCATCTATATCTTGACCGACACTAACATAAATGCCATTACCATATGCAATACCAAATAGGTCACCACAGAAAAAGCTCGAATCAGATGGTGAGCTATTTGTCCATGTGCTACCATTACTAGAAGTTAATACAGTTCCATTACAGCCAACTGTAACAAAAAGGTCACTACCATAAGTCGTATCAAATAATTCATTACTAGTATTTGATACCATATTACCCCAATTAACACCATCAATTGAGCTATAAATCAAACCATTTTCACCAACAGCAATAAATTGACTCTCTGAATAAATTACCCCATTTATAAATAAATTACCAAATGACGTAGATTTCCAATTTATACCGTCCATAGAGTACAAAATTACCCCAGCATCTCCAACTGCAACAAAATTTGCAATTGATCCAACTTGATAATTAATAAAAGTATACTGAGGATCTAAATACGCATACTGACCTGCATTCGTACTAAACACCAATGGAATGTCTGCACTCTCTCCCATTTGCAAATAATTAGGCATTATGTATGTAACATTACCTGTCGATTCAGTCTTTAAGTTACAACTAACTGAAT
>RXKA01000082.1:0-2816 GCA_003962985.1 Pseudomonadota bacterium
ACCAGCAGAGATTAACATACCGAATAGATACCTAGTTGCACTCACATCACACCTCTTTTACTGGGATGTAATTCTTCCATTTTTCTTGACGTTTAGTTTTATCATGAACTTTTCCAACCAATTGCCCACACGCCGCATCGATATCATCGCCACGGGTTTTACGTACGGTTGTGATATAGCCACCATTTTGCAAAATCTTCTGGAATCTAAGAATTTGCGACCAACTCGAAGATTCAAAGCCTGAATTAGGAAATGGATTAAATGGAATTAGATTAAATTTACATTCTAAACCGCGTGCTAATTTGATTAGCTCATGTGCATGCTCGACATGATCATTAACGTCTTTTAGCATAACATATTCAAAAGTAACATAATTTTTCGGTGATTTTGCCAAATAACGTTTACATGCAGCAATTAACTCATTTAGTGGATATTTTTTATTAAGCGGAATAATTCGGTCACGCACTTCATCATTTGATGCATGTAAACTAACTGCTAAAGCTACAGGACAATCATCTCCAAGCCAATCTAAGCGCGTAACTACACCACTAGTAGAAAGAGTTAATTTACGTTTTGATAAATTGTATGCATTATCATCAAGCATAATTCGCATCGCATCGATGACATTTTCATAGTTAGCTAATGGTTCACCCATTCCCATCATAACTACATTAGTGATTAGCTTCTCACCTTTAGGATCTTTGCCTAAACGCTTATTTGCCCACCATAGTTGACCAACTATTTCTCCAGCATCTAAGTTGCGGTTGAATCCCTGACGGGCAGTTGAACAAAATTGACATTCTAGCGCACAACCAACTTGAGAAGAAATACATAATGTACCACGACCATCTTCTGGAATGAATACCGTTTCAATTTTATTGCCGTTACCAACTTCAAGAGCCCATTTACGAGTACCATCACTAGAGATTTGCTCAGACACTAGATGAGGAACATCGATAGTTGCAATATCTTCTAATTTAGCACGTAGTGTCTTAGCGATATCTGTCATATCACTAAAATTTTCTGCACCGTAAACATGTAACCAACGAAATACCTGTTTCGCACGGAATTTTTTTTCGCCAATTTCTTCAAAAAATTTCTCTAATTTTGGCAAAGTAAAGTTTAATAGATTTATTTTCATAATTTGCTATATAGACAAAAGCTGCCTAACGACAGCTTTATAGTTATCTTGTTCTTGGGCATAACTCATTAGTTGCAAAGAAGTATGCAATTTCTATTGCAGCATTCTCAACACTATCAGAACCATGAACTGCGTTTTCATCAATAGAATCAGCAAAATCTGCACGAATTGTACCAGCATCAGCTTTCTTAGGATCAGTAGCACCCATTAATTCACGATTTTTAAGAACAGCATCTTCGCCTTCCAAAACTTGAATCATTACAGGACCAGAAGTCATAAAAGCTACTAAATCATTAAAAAATGGACGCTCTTTATGCACAGCATAAAATCCTTCCGCCTCTTTAACAGATAAATGTCTCATTTTTGCTGCGACAACTTTCAAACCAGCATCTTCAAAGCGAGCATAGATTTTACCAATCAGATTTTTTGCAACTGCATCAGGTTTAATAATTGAAATTGTTCTTTCTAAAGCCATTTTTTACCTCGAAAAATATAATGTAAGGACATCATTATAGATTATACAACAATTTAATTGGCAACAATGTAGTGATTAAATTTGCAAGCAATCCCATTTTTACTAATGATTGAATGTTGCGAAACTAATTCCCACTTATCTAAGTCTACCTCAGGAAACCATGCACATGGGTCTGCAACAGGATAATCGACCATAGTAATATGCAAAGAATTGGCTAATCCTAACGCTTGACTAAATAATTCGCCACCACCAATAATGCAAATTTCAGGCTCATCACGTAAAGAATCAATCATATCAGATAAAGAATTAAATACTTCAACATCGGGATAAGATAAATTTTGACGACTAATCACAATATTTTTTCGTTGTGGTAATGCCTTACCAATAGACTCAAAGGTTTTACGTCCCATGATAATAGGTTTACCCAAGGTAACTTGCTTAAAATACGCTAAGTCTTCAGGAATATGCCACGGCAATGTATTATTAGTACCAATAACACGCTCTTGATTCATCGCAACAACAAGTGAAATAATTTGTACCATCGATAAATCCTATACTGCTACAATAGCTTTAATAGCTGGATCGCATTCGTATCCACACAAATTAAAATCACCATAAGTAAATTTAAAAATATCATTTACTTGTGGATTCAATTGCATTGTTGGTAATTGTTTGGGTTGTCTAGTTAATTGCAAACTAACTTGCTCTAAATGATTTAGATAAATATGTGCATCACCAATAGTATGAACAAAATCACCAAGTTTTAAATTACAGACCTGCGCTATCATCATAGTCAGTAAGGCATATGATGCTATGTTAAAAGGAACACCCAAAAACACATCACCAGAACGCTGATAAAGTTGGCAGGATAATTTACCGTCATTAACATAGAATTGAAATAAAGTATGGCATGGCATTAACGCCATTTGTTCTAGCTCACCAACATTCCACGCTGACACAATCAATCGACGCGAGTCTGGATTAGTTTTGATTTCATTAATTAACCAACTAATTTGATCATGAGTTTTACCATCGCATCCTTGCCAACTTCTCCATTGTTTACCATATACAGCGCCTAAATTACCATTTTTATCTGCCCATTCATCCCAAATGCGCACTCCATTATCTTTAAGGTATTTGATGTTGGTATCACCAGCCAAGAACCATAATAGCTCGTGAATAATTGATTTCAGATGAACT
>RXKA01000082.1:2866-6102 GCA_003962985.1 Pseudomonadota bacterium
TAACTAATGGAACTCCATCTTCTAAATTAAAACGCATTTGATAACCAAATACTGAAATTGTCCCCGTGCCAGTACGATCCTCTTTCTTCGTTCCATTAGTCAAAATATGATTTAATAAAGCGTGATATTGTTGCATCTTAACCCTTTTGATTCTGTGTTAATAATTTAATAACATCTGTTGCTGTTGGTAGCAATGGTGCAACTGTCAATTCATGAGATAGGTTATACCAATACGTTTCTTGTCCTTCCAATGGCGTAATGGTTCCGCTCCATGAGTCAACACGGATAACACCCAACTTAGCTAAACCATGTGGATATTGATGACTAACCTCACCCAAAAATTGAGTCCGATTAACATCAATTACAACACCTAACTCTTCTTGTAATTCACGTTTTAATGCCTCAATTGCCGTCTCATCTTGTTCAATTTTACCACCAGGAAATTCCCAGTAGCCCGCCAATACTTTACCTGCTGGACGTGAAGTTAACAGCACAGCACCACTTGAATCTACCAAAATACCCATCGCTACTTTAATTATGTTATTCATCAATTTACCCCATCCATAATTGATTTACGTAAGAATAAGAACATGAATGGTATTCCTGAGCCGTGATCAATATTAATATCGGTAAAAGGAATATAACCACTAGCTTTGAAGTTCTGATTTGGTACCATGGTAATATTTAGTTTACTTGAACCTTGTTTCGCCATTGCATAATAAGCAGTTTCGCTATTCAAACGTGGAACTACCGAATCATGTTCAAGAGTTAAAAAATCCACTGGAACATTAGATTTCCAATTATAGATATCAGCACTAATTAATTGCTGGTAGAATCCACGACTAGATAGTACATCTGGATTAGCTAATGGTAATACTGAGTCATTGCTTTCTCCATAATTAGTTACTTGTGATGAAGAATATAAGGTTTTATATTTCACAAACTCTGGTTTACTTGAACTAAAAACCTCAGAAAGATTACTAAAGCCTGATTCACCATCACATGCTTTACACGCGTAAAACTCTTTAACCAAACCACTACTAGCATCAAGCTGTAAATTATACTTCGTATAAGCATTCATTACATCAGCAACTAATGCTGGGCGCATAAAATTAGCTACTCGTTTATCTTGGACGAAATAAGGAGCTTCTGTAAGCGCTAACTCAGATTCTTCGGTTAAAAATCTAAATGTTGCATTGGATAAATTGTATGCACCGCTAATCGGAATCGCTTTGCTAAGATTAAAACCATAATTAGTCAGATAACGCGGATTATCTTGTAGGATTTTGGCTGCCCACAGTGCATACGCACCACCTTCAGAATAACCGCTAATATACACAGGAACTTTTTGATTAACTAGTTGATAACGAATATCTGATTTAAGTTGTGCAATAAGTTTTAACATATAAATACCACTTAATGCATTAACTTGTGGATATAAAATATATGGATGAATTGCTGATTCATCATCACCTTGCCCAATATAATCAGGCATTACGACAACATACCCAGCTGATGCTAATGATGCTGCCATCAAAGGCGATAACTTAGTCTCATCTTTACCAAAACTAGATGGTACATTACGATTATTAAGTACCGTATAATGATAAAATAAAACCATACCTTTCAGAGGTTTGTTTGAGGAAGGGATCAAAACCGCACCCGAAACATTACGTGCCGTATTATCCAAATCTTGGGTTGTATAATTAACCTTATATCCAACGATAGATTCAACATTTGCAGTGAATAAACCAGACTCACTGTCTAAATCTACATTAGTATATTCCTGTAGATTACTTAGATTGTAGCTACAATTAAACCAATACACATTATCACAAATTTTTTTCTTATAAAACTTATTTAGCTGTTGTGGCTGATAGGTAACCACCTGTGATTCATATAGCAACTTACCATAACTATCATCAATAACAACTTTAGTATACGTTTTCGTAGTAATATACGACTCCAAAACTTGTGGCGCTAGCTCATTGGTATTAATGATTGCAGATTCTGTCGCTGACTCTTCTGCATGAGTTAATTGACTAGTTAATAATAAACCTACCACCACAAAAATACTGCGTAATTTCAAATTACTTACTCCAAATTTTGCGATATTTTTCCATTAATTGCATGTCAGATTCAACATTATTTGTATCTAATTCAATACATGCAACTGGACATACGATTTGACATTGTGGCTCATCATAATGCCCTTTGCACTCAGTACACAAGTCTGGATTAATTTCATAAATTTCTGCACCCTGACTAATTGCCTTATTCGGGCATTCTGGTTCGCACACATCGCAATTAATACATTCATCGGTAATAAATAATGACATTCTAATTCTCCTCTAAGGTCAGTAAAGCATAATTAACAACACCTGCTTTAGCTTGTTTATATATAACAAATTTTTCTAAATCAACAACATCTCTAAATTCAATATAAACCAATCCATTTATATTCAGTTTGTCGCAAATAAGAGGTAACGACTGCTGTAACAAATTACTATCATAGGGTGGATCAACAAAAACTATATCAAACTTCATTTGTGATGAATGAAGATAATTTAATGCATCATTATTAATAATTTGACAATTATCAGCTCGCAATAATTGGCGATTTGCCTCTAACTGTTTAGCCACCTTAGGATTTCTTTCAATCATCGTCACTTGTTTGGCATTTCTAGAGATGGCTTCAAATCCCAACGAACCACTACCAGCAAATAAATCTAAGCAGGTTAATCCAGTTAAATCCTGCCCCAACCAGTTAAACACAGTTTCTTTTACCCGATCTAAGGTTGGACGTAGACCATCGGAATCAAGAACTGGTAGTTGTCTTGAACGGTGGATACCACCAATAATTCTTATTTTTCCCATATTATCTCATTAAATCAATTAATTTAGATACAAAACATTGAAGAACATCAAGCAAGTTACGTTCCATTAGCGAATGGTTTCATCACAACTCTAATGCTTAATTTTCTTATATGCGGTATTAATGAACTCTGGATTATAGCTGCAATTAAACTTAGGCAATGCATTTAACAGAATACTACCATATTGCTTTAATACAATCCGATTATCACAAATTGTCACCTGTCCATAATCTTCTTCACTTCTGATTAAGCGCCCAACAGCCTGAATCAGACGAATACAAGTTTCAGGTAACGATACATCCATAAAGAAATTACCATTTTCAGCTTTAACCCAATACTCACGCACCATATTCTGTGGGT
>RXKA01000125.1:0-374 GCA_003962985.1 Pseudomonadota bacterium
ATTTTACCCACTGGTGATAATTATAAATGATATGCATTATTTCTTCCAACTTGAATATTATCAATTACCATTTTAGTTATTGGTGTGTCTACTTTAATAAGCTGGGTATTTATTGGGTTTAATATAAGTATTACAAATTTGTATGCAAAGATAAATAAGTATGTTCAGTCAATGGTTAAACAATGTAATCTTATATTTGCATCTTTTATTTTGGTTAATTTATTTACATACATGCTAGTAATTTTTTTGCATTCATTTTGCCAAGTTTATTATTAAAGGCTGGTAATTCTATGTACAATAAATATATCGATATTGCATGGTCTCCTGCAATTAAATGCTGTATGCATCATATTAAACAAATAGTGCAGTCAAAA
>RXKA01000125.1:424-6429 GCA_003962985.1 Pseudomonadota bacterium
AGAATTCTCTATCAAGGTTCAGAAAATTTGGTGATTACCGGTAGAAGCATGGACTGGAATGAAGACATGTCTAGTGATATTGTTTTAATGCCGCGAAATGCCAAATATATAAGTTATGCGGGAAAAAATCCCATTTCATGGACAAGTAAGTACGGAAGTGTTACTACCTTTGGTTATCATGCAGGGGTTGCCGATGGTATGAATGAAAAAGGATTGGTAGCTAATCTACTCTATTTAGCAGAATCAGAATATGCTTGTGATCAACAGGCACAAGATCTGTCAATTATTCAATGGACTCAATTTTCATTGGATATGTTTGCAACAGTTGCTGAAGCAGTAGGATTTTTTAGTACTGAGCAAATTAATATTGTAACTGGCATCTTACCTAATGGTCGTGCAGCGACTATGCATTTGGCATTATCTGATAGTTCAGGGGATTCCGCTATTTTTGAATATGTAAGTGGTAAACTTTGTATTCATCATAATCGAAAATATACAGTAATGACAAATTCGCCAATTTTTGAAGAGCAACAATCACTTTGCCGCTATTGGAGCAATATTAATGGTATGACTTTTTTGCCTGGCTCAATTTCTGCTGCCGATCGCTTTGTGAGAACTTCATTTTTCCTTAATGCAATCCCACGGACGGTTGACCATAATTACATAACTGCATTACCGAATCAATCCTACCATCAACAAGCTTTGGCTAGTGTTCTTGGTGTTATTCGTTCTGCGGGAGTGCCGTTAGGTATTCAAGATCCTGATAAGCCAAATATTTCTTCAACCTTATGGCGTACTGTTTCAGATCAGCATAATATGGTGTATTATTTTGACTCTGCAACTAGACCGAGTATCTTTTGGGTTGATATCAAAAAAATAGATTTTACTACTTTAAACTCATTAATGATATTACCAGGTGTGCAAAGTAATAATATTTATGGTGGTGAAACTTCGCATTTATTTGAGAAAACTGAATATCCAAGCGCTACGCAAATTGAGAATCTTATGAAATTTGTAGTGTAATTAGCTGGAGTATTCATTTCTGCTGTAGAATTTTGTCAAAAATCTAAGTACAACAAAAATCGGTCTCTTTTTAGTGACCGATTTTGATTATCGTAATTTTCTTTAGCTATCTTTCTAGGATTCATTGCACCATCAAATCCACATGATTAAACGGTGGTTAGCAATGGTAAACAGAATGATGTTCAATCAGATTAAGGGTTGACAATTGTTTGAGCATGATTTAGCATTACGCCTTTAATTATATTTACAAATACTATCCATGAAAAATAATCAGCTCGTAGCTTATCTTAAATTATCTCTTGCCATTATCGGTTGGGCAGGTGTCTATCATAGTGCTAATTATTTAGTTCATCGTGTTGACTTATATAGTGTTGCTTTTGTCCGCTATTTTTGTGCTTCATTAATCTTAATCGCAATCATGAAAGCACGACGTGGTTATATTTTTGATAAACAATTATTTAAAGATAATTGGTTAATTCTAATCAATCTAGGTATTGTTGGTATTGGTTGTTATAATTTAGTATTTTTCTTATCCGAAAAATATTTATCCGCTAGCATGGTTGCTTTAATTTTTTCAATTACACCGTGTCTTACCGCTCTTTTATCTTCGTGGTATTTTCGTCAACGAATTAGTCTTTATGCTTATGCAAGTATGTTTATAGCACTATTGGGTACGATTGGAGTAATTAATTATTCAAATCCATCTTGCCAACAGTATTGGTGTAACTTAATTAATAATATTTCGATTGGCGAGATTAGTACGATTGGGCTGTGTTTTCTGGCTGCAACCTTTAGCATTATGAGCCGTATTGCAACCAATAAAAATATCGATTCATTATCGATAACCACCTATGCTGCGGTATTTGGTACCATTGTATTATTTGTCGCGATGTTGATTGCTGGCAAACCACAAGATTTATTAGCACAAGATGGTGAATTTTGGATTGTTATGACCTATACTTTTTTAATCGGTTCAGTATTATCTTATTTTTGGTATTCAGAATCAATTGCTACTTTGGGAATATCTAAGGTAGTAGTATTTCTAAATGGGATTCCATTTACAACTATTCTAATTGGTGTTGTATTTTTTAATCAACCTATCAGCCTTCCTGTTATGTTGTGTGGATTGATAATTATTATCGGTGTTATCATTACAAATAAAGTGATTAGCCGTTAATTTAATAGGTTAATCTCCTAGTTATATTGTAATTGATATAGACTTCTAGATAGGGTTTATATCAAGGTAATGACATAATTTTATTACTGCTGGTGCGAGGAGGTCTTGTTCAGTACGCCAATTTACCATTCTTACCTCAGATATTTCTGCCATCGGGGAAAAATTGCCTTTATATTGAGCAGTAAAACAATTTAATTCAACATCATCTGCAACTCCATAAGCAACATCTTTAATGGTTGCTAGTAATCTCAATGAAGCAGGAAAAATAGCAATGTTTAATTCTTCTTTCAATTCACGAATAACTGCCTCGGCAGCTGTTTCAGATGGTTCTATTTTGCCACCTGGTAGATACCATTTTAGATTATCTCTCACCCGTACTAATAATATATTTTGCGTTTGACTGTCCGCCACTACTAAACAAGCACATCTTAGCATAATATTCTTTCTTCATAAAATTAGACATATTTTAACATATACACTTATTTAAATTGATGTTTTTATTGATTTTAATTGTTGCATTGCACACTGTTTATTAAAATACATGTGCTATAATTGATATTAAAATGTAGCATAGATATGCTATGAAATTTGCCTATGATAGTTGAAAGGGGTTTGATTATGGCATATGATCCAATGGATAAAAAGAAACCAAACTTATTTTCCGCCATTACAATCGGTGTAAGTAGTATTATCGGTAGTGGTTGGTTATTCGCATGTTATAAAACAGCACAATTTGCTGGGCCAGCTGGATTATATTCATGGTTTATCGGGGCTCTTCTAACTCTCGGGGCAGCTTTACTTTTAGCAGAAATTGCAACTTATTATCACAGTGAACATGCTATTTCGGCGCGACTCTTAACTTTAACTCATAATAAAGATATTGGTTTTTTAATTTCGTTACCTAACTGGTTTTATATCACTTTATTGATTCCCGCAGAAGCCGAGGCTTCAGTACAATATTTAGCACATGCCTATAAACCCATTAGTCCATATATTTTTGAAAATGGACATTTTACTCATTGGGGTGTTGTTGGTGTTTGTTTATTTATGTGTATGTATTTATTAATTAATTACTGGGGAATTCGTCTATTATCTAGAGTTAATAATATAATTACATTAATCAAATTTGCAGTACCATTATTAACTGCGGCATTATTCATTTATGCTTCGTATCATCCAGATAATTTCACTGCCTATCAAGGAACAATTGCACCATATGGTTATACTAAGATTTTTACTGCAGTTGTTGGCTGTGGGATTTTCTATTCTTTTTATGGTTTTGGACCTGTAGCATTATTTTCACGTGAATTACAAAATCCACAACGTAATATTCCATTGGCTTTGATTGGTTCAATTGTAATTTGTGCAATTATTTATGCGGTATTGCAGTATTCATTTATCGTATCGGTACCACCTAGTATGTTGGTAAATGGTTGGCATGAACTGCAGTTTAATTCACCATTGGCAGAATTAGCAGTATTACTAGGGATGCATTGGTTAGCAATTACGTTGTATGTCGATTCAGCCATCAGCCCATCTGGTTCTGGAATTATTTTCTTAGGTTCTAGCGCACGTATCTTTACTGGTATGTCGCAAGATAAACAGATGCCGTCAGTGTTTGGACGTGAACATCCAGAATATTTAATTTCACGTGTCTCACTAATTTTTTCATTAGTTTTCTGTACTTGTTTAGTGGTATTCTTTGATAATTGGGATAAAATGATGGTTATGGTGAGTGTATTTATGTGCTTGTCGTGTATTGCTATCCCTGTCTCATATTGTCGGTTACGTAAAAATGATCCGCATACAAAGCGTTTATTTAAAATGCCTGCTGGAACGATCGTTAGCTATATTGTTTATATTGCAGTTACTTATTTATTGTCACAATGTGGTTTTATTGCATTGGTGACATCGGGAGTATTCTTACTTGTATTCTTTGGAATTTATTGTAGTATTTATTATCGTAACCTTCGTTTATCTATCCGCGCATTTTTATCTTCATGGTCAATGTTTGCTTATTTAATCTTACTAACTATTTTTGCTTATCTAGTTGAAAATAATATTGGTAGTGAGGAGTTGGTTGCTGTAGCGCTTATTATTACATCAACGGTTTCCTATTATACTTTGATTAATCAAAAAAATTATAATTGCAGCTAATTGTAATTGGTTATTAATGTAGCTTAGTTATATTAGCTTATTTCTAAATGGTCTGGTTTTATAGACCATTTTTATTGAACGAGTCTAATGTTATCTACATTAGTGTTTATTGTCTTAGTTAGTTGATTTCTTATCGCTGCTATTCAATAAATATGAGAAAATACAGTGTCAGATTATAATTAATTTTTATTTAGAGAATTTTATGAGTAAAAGCGCAAAACAATTTCGTTGGTATAACTTATCATTACTTTTATTTACAGTAGTGTGGGGTTTTGGTAATGTTGTTAATAATTATGCTAACCTTGGATTGCAAGTTATTATTTCGTGGGTAATTATCCTGCTTTTATATTTTGTCCCATATTCGTTGATGGTTGGTGAAATGGGATCCGTATTTAATAAAAGTATTGGTGGTGTTTCAGAGTGGATTAAGCAATCTTGTGGGGCGACCGCGGCATTTTTGGCGGGGTGGACATATTGGGTTGTTCATGTGCCATACTTAGCACAAAAACCACAAGCAGCATTAATTGCAACGAGCTGGGCGATTTTTGGGCAAGGTAGTGTTATCAAAAATATTAATCCATTCTTATTGCAGACACTGACATTAATCGTATTTTTATGCTGCGTTTCAATTATTAGGTCAGTATTATGGCGTAGGTAATTCATTAATGATTATTTATGCGGTGGCAAATGGGATTGGACAAATTGCAGCCTTAATGTTTTCAATTGATGCTCCAATTAAAGTGTTTTTAGGTGAAGCTAATCCTAAATTTGTTCCGACAATCTTAAACAAAAAGAATAAATTTGGTGCACCGATTAATGGTTATATTCTGACTACTATTTTGGTGAGTATTTTGATTATGGTTCCTGCATTTGGAATCAAAAATATGAATGATTTATACAATTGGCTATTAGACCTTAATTCAATTGTAATGCCAATGCGCTATATTTGGGTGTTCGTGGCTTATATTGCGGTTAAGCGAATTGCTGAGCGCCTCAATGCAGAATACAAGTTTATTAGTAATAAATACCTTGGGATGTTAGTTGGTGTTTGGTGTTTTGCTTTAACTGCATTTGCCATAGTGATGGGGATGTTCCCTAAAGGTGTTGAATTTCACAGCTCACAATGGTATTTTCAACTTACTTTAAATATAGTGACGCCATTTGGATTACTCGCCCTTGGTGGCATTATGCCTATTTTGGCACGGAAATTAAATAAAAATCAAGGCTAGATTCTACTTAGCCTAATTGGTTACTCAATTATCATTTAATTACCAAGCTAACCTATCATTACTTACGGGGTTGCTTGGTAATTCTTTATGGTAGTTATTCAATCGTGAAATAACGTTCAGAAATTTCTTGATCTAAAATAAAAATGAATGGTCGCGATAAACTTGCAGGTACGACTATATCTAGATGCAATTTACGTGCTACTTGGATAAGCTTTTTGGTATTCGAACCATAGATGTTAAATTTGGGACAAATTTGTTCAGACACAATATTTGCTAATGCGCCACGGCTCATATTCAATATTTGCGCTGTTTCTGTTTGCGAAAAACCATTGGCAAGAAAATATAAAATCTCTGCTTGACGGCGGCTGAGTTGTGGGTAGTTATCCATTCGTTGTTGCACGAAATCGCATCTTCTATTC
>RXKA01000035.1 GCA_003962985.1 Pseudomonadota bacterium
ATAAACTCCATTATGGATCATACCAAGACCTGGTATTTGCAACGATCCTGCATCATAATTTTGTTTTTTAGTAACTTTATGAATAATATTTGACTCATCACCATTTGCCGTTATACTAGTTGTTAAAACATATTGCTTTGATTCAAATAACGTTGCAGGTTGCCAAGACGTCGTCATTGCATCATCAGCACTTATTGCATTAGCACTATTAAATAACAAGATAAAAATCAAGCAACGCAAACAAAATCGTATATAGGCAAAAAAATGTATAATTTTATTCTTCAATTAATGCATTAATGTAATCATTCGCAGTAAATGGACGCAAATCGTCAATACTTTCACCAACACCAACAAATCTAAGTGGCACTGGACGCTCTTTCGCAATTGCACAGATCACACCACCCTTGGCTGTTCCATCCAATTTAGTCAACACTAAACCTGTTAATCCAAGAGTATCATCAAATGCTTTTACCTGATTCAATGCATTTTGCCCAATATTCGCATCCAACACCAACATAACCTCATGTGGCGCATTAGGTAGAGCTTTGGCAATGACACGCTTAACTTTTTTAATCTCTTCCATAAGATTTAATTGCGTTGGCAATCTTCCTGCAGTATCAGCTAAAACAATATCAATTTTTTTAGCAACAGCAGACTGTATCGCATCATAACATACGGCTGCTGAATCTCCAGATTGCTGTGCTACTACGGTTACATTATTACGGTTACCCCATTCAATTAGCTGTTCACTAGCTGCAGCACGGAAGGTATCACCTGCTGCTAAAATTACACTTTTACCCTGTTTTTGGAAATATTTAGCTAGCTTACCAATAGAGGTTGTTTTACCAGCACCATTTACTCCAACCATCATAATTACAAAAGGAGTATGCCCATTAGTATCCAATGGTTGTTCTAATGGCTGAAATAGTTCCAATAACGAATCTTTTAATGCACCTTTCAGTTCACCAGAATCTTTTAGACCTCTTAAACTAACTTTTTTACGTACATCTTCTAGTAAATGAGTAGTCGCAGGAATTCCAACATCCGAAGTAAGCAAAATTGATTCTAATTCATCATATAAATCTTCATCTATTTTGCCACCACCAAATACACCTAGTAATTTTTTACCAAATGCATCTCGCGTTTTACTTAAACCTTTCTTTAGACGCTCTGTCCATGACATTTTACGTAGTGGTTGTAGCTCTTCTTCTGGGTTCAACTCTTCATCTATATTATCTGTTGTCGCTACTGCATCCATAACGCTATCATTATTGTTAGATGATGTTTCCTCAGTCTCACTAACCAATCCACTGCCAGCATCATTATTCACCTCTATAGGTACGATAATCTCATCTTCCAATTGAGCATTGTAATTGCCTAAATCTTGATTTTCATTATCGTCAGAAATTTCTGCAATCTGAACTTCATTACTCTTATCATCATGTTCGTCCGCTACTTCAACTACCTCATCCGCAGAGGATACTAACTCTTCAACTACTTTAGATAACTCAGAATCTTGTGATTCCTTTTTTTTACGCTTAAAAAAACCAAATACCATAATAAACCTATAAAACACTACATTTAGTACCAAGATGCGTATTGTAACACAACATACAGGTTAAAATTAACAAAACTCATCCACTAATTTAATAATTTTTTCTTTTAATTTTTCTTGACGTAGCCCTTCATCATCAAGAGAAATGACTTCCATACTGCGTAGCCAAGTAATTTGTCGCTTAGCTAATTGGCGGGTGGCTGATTGACCAGCAGATAACATTTCATCATATGTCAGACTATTATCTAAATAATCCCAAACTTGTCGATAGCCTACACAACGCATTGAATTATGGTTGGCCGTCAGTTCAGGGTATAACTCACGCAAAAACTTTACTTCATCAATAAATCCTGCCGCTAACATCTTAGCAAAACGCTGATTGATGCGTTCATGCAACAGAGCTCGATTTTCAGGAACTATTGCCAATGGTAGGTAATCACAAGCAACTAGACCATCAAGGTGTGAATCTTTCTGCGCATCACTCATGGATTTACCAGTTAGAATACATACTTCCAATGCACGTTGAATTCGTTGTTTATCTTGCGGTGAAATTTTTGCAGCACTAATTGGATCCAATGTCACTAAACGTTGATGCATGTGTAAATTACCAAATTTAGCAAAATCTAGATCTAGCTGGTGACGTAGAGACATGTCTGCTTCAGGCAACACCGAGATACCTTTGATTAGTGCATTATAATACATCATGGTACCGCCTAATAATAATGGAATTTTACCACGAGCATTAATTTCACTAATCTTTTGATTACAATCTTTTAAAAACTCCATTACCGAATAGGTCTGTAATGGCGTTATAATATCAATTAAATGATGTGGAACTTGTTGCAGTTCATCTTTTGACGGTTTAGCACTACCGATATCTAAATGTTGATAGATTAACGCAGAATCAACGCTAATTATCTCTATTGGCAAATGCTCAGCTAATTCAAGACCAAGCGCAGTTTTACCACTAGCTGTCGGACCACACAAAAAAATAGCACGATTTTTTTTCATATAGCCAAATCCAAGATACCATGAAACTTAGCTTGCCAATCATCTGGAAAACCCATTTGTTTAACATCTATCTGATATTTATGGATAATATCAAAAAGATTCATAACAAATTCTTTATCCCCACCTATACAACGTAAAATATATGCAATCAAAATAAGTACTCGATAAATTCTACCGTCAGATATACACAGTGTATCTTTAATTAATTCATTATTACTATCACACACACATTCGGCAAAATCATAATGCCGATTCCAAATCCGTGCATGGTGAGCAGAATAATTACGAATCAAAGTTAAATTGTCGATCACAGCTCGCAAAATAGAATAATGGAGATGGTAGTGACGAGCTACTGTTTGACGATCTTCATCACGCTTGAGATTTAAGAGCCATTTTGCCATTTGTCCTATGGATAATAATTCCATTGCTACCCATACTGGTGGTAGATTAGGATTATCATATTTAGCAAAATACTCATTCACCAATAAATCATTACTTGCACGCATTTGATATTGTAATCGCTCAATACTATCATTTAATAGTTTATGATCTCTAAATAACTTATGACTTAGATAAAAATGTGCACCGTATTTTGCACTGAGGTTGATAAACTGAGTTTTTATTGAGATTTCAATTTTTTCAATGGCATCTAGTAATAATAAGCGTAACTTACTATCAAATTCATAAATATTGATCACATCAGAAAACTTAACACCATCTAGATAGAATTTAGAGACATTGGCAGAAACAGAACGAAAGAATGGAACCGAGTAACTCAAAAAACGATGAAAATAATTTTCAGAAAGAAATCGTTTAGCACTGGGCAAATCATCGATAATCATGCCACGAGCAGCTAAAATTGATAATTGTTCATCGATTGTTGCCGGAAATTTACTATATATTGCATGTTCTGGGAGTGAATCATGTCTTGAATCAACATTATTAGCCATTGATAATACTTTTACTCAAAATGTTATAAAATAATAAATATGCGTTATCGTTTATTTATCTTGGCTATTTTTACACCTTTTTTTATATTTTTTGATATAGAACATTATGATAAAAATCACCAATAAAAGCCCGACACCACCAATCACTACACTCTCGCTATGCTTAATCCACTCTAATAAATCATCCAAATCATGAGCAAAGTAGTATCCCGCATATACCCAAACAGGTACACTGATTAATGCAGCTGTTCCATCCATCAATAAAAACTTCCAATATGGAACTTTACGGCTAATACCAGCAGTCATAAAAATTGGAGCTCTTAGACCTGGTAAAAAACGAGCAATGAATAAAATCCAATGTCCATATTTCTGCACTTTTTCCTGCATCTGATGATAAATTCTCTCGGTGAAGATATTTCTTAGTAACGGAACAGTTTTTACCTTTGGACCGAGCAAGCGACCCAACATAAACATAATTCCATCACCGACTATGACACCCATTAATGACACAAAAAGCATCATTTTGACATCAAGACCATCCGCTAAACAACAAATTACACCACCAGCAACTAACGTCACATCTTCAGGAACTGGCAAACCAAATCCACATGCCAGTAAAACCAAAAATACTGCAATATAGCCATATGCAGCAAAAAAATTTATTAACTGGTGGAGTATTTCCATTTAATTCTAGCCTCTAATGCTATCTGCAATTAACTCAGCCAAAGACTGCGCCTGTGACAACTCTTTAGCTTCAACCATTACCCTAACAAGCGGTTCAGTACCACTTGCACGTACTACAACACGTCCATGATTAGAAAGTAATGCCTCAACCTCTGCTATTTTAGTTCGTGCTTTGGATTGCCAATCATATGTTTTATCAAGCAATTTGACATTTATCATCACTTGCGGATATTCTTGCCAATCAATTACATCAGCCGCATCCTGTTTCAGCAATACGATTGCAGCCAATACTTGCAATGCAGAAATAATGCCATCACCAGTAGTATGCTTGTCTAAACATAAAATATGTCCAGATGCTTCACCACCTAATAGCCAGTTATTTTTTAGCAATTCCTCAACAACATAACGATCACCAACTTTTGAGCGAACAAATTGGTAACTTTGCGATTTAAGAGCTACTTCCATACCCATATTGGTCATAACAGTACCAACAATACCCGGTAACTTGTTACCAATGGCTTCATATGCTTTAGCAATGATATAAATTAATTCATCACCATTAAAAATTCGCCCATTTTTATCTATGATAACTACACGATCACCATCACCATCAAATGCTATACCATAATCAGCACTATTTTGTTTAACTGCGTCTAACAAAAATTCAGGATGAGTTGAACCACAACCATTATTAATGTTTACACCGTTAGGTTCACATGCCAAGCGAATTACTTCAGCGCCTAATTCCTCAAACACGTGTGGCGCAACATAATAAGTAGCACCATGCGCACAATCTAAAACAATTTTTAGATTTTTAAGATCAAGATGAGAAGGGAATGTACTCTTGCAAAACTCAATATAACGTCCACAAGCATCATTCAAACGACGTACTTTACCCAAGGTTTTAGCAACAATCATTTCCTCATCAATTGCGGCTTCAATTTCTAACTCAATATCATCTGGTAGCTTATTACCATTTGCAGAGAAAAACTTAATTCCATTATCATAGTATGGATTATGCGATGCACTAATTACCACACCTGCAGATAAACGTAATGTCTTAGTTAAATAGGCTATTGCTGGAGTTGGAATTGGACCTGCCATATAAACATCTACACCAGCATATGCAAAACCAGCTTCTAATGCAGACTCAAATAAATAACCTGACAAACGAGTATCTTTACCGATAATCACCGCAGGTTTACTACCATGAGCGGCTAGAACTTTACCCGCTGCATAACCTAAACGTAAGGCAAAATCAGGAGTAATAGGAAATTGACCAACTTTACCACGCACACCATCTGTACCAAAATATTTTCTCATTTATCACACCACTCTCTAAATTAAACCGATTCTGTTGCTACGACAGGATTCATAATTGCTTGAATTTCTGTTGCATCAATAGTCTCTCTCTCCAATAGCATTCGTGCCATCACTTCAACCTTATCACGATTTTCATCTAATAATTTACGCACCAATGCATATTGTGTTTCTAGAATATTACGTACTGTTTCATCAATTTTTTGCATTGTTGCTTCAGAGACATGCTTAGTTGAAGTCACACTACGTCCCAAAAAGACTTCAGATTCATTTTCACCATAAATAACGGGGCCCATTTCGGTAGTCATACCCCAACGTGTAACAATTTTACGCGCTAAATCAGTCGCTCGTTCAAAGTCATTACTAGCACCAGTAGTCATCTGATTCATAAATAGCTCTTCAGCAACACGACCACCGAATAAAATAGCGATTTGGTTTACTAAGTAGTCTTTAGTATAAGCATAACGATCTTCTTCTGGTAGTTGCATCGTAAC
>RXKA01000088.1 GCA_003962985.1 Pseudomonadota bacterium
TTATTGCATCAGCAAATCCGTGGGTAAAATTTGTCGCTAATAATAAACCAGAGACCCTAAAAGAATTAACGCCAGCCAGTGTGAGTGGTACTTTAGATATCGCGGTTGGTCGTCTAAAACGTTTAAATTTTGGTCCTGAATATATCAGCCTATTTACCGTTGGTGATCAATTATTGTGGGGAGCGGCTGAACCACTACGTCGGATGTTAAATATTTTAGTAGAGAAAAATGCGTAAACTATCTTTAATTGTGGCAGGCTTACTAGCAAGCACTAGTTGTTTTGCGGAGCTTGGACAAATTAATGTTAAGTCGTACCTAAATCAGCCATTATACGCAACTATTCCTGTGTATAATGTTGCTGGTGGTGATTACGCCAATTTATCAATCAATTTAGCTACCTCTGATAAGTATAAGTCTTATGGGGTAAATTATGATAGTGAATTGGGTTTATTGCTCTTTAAAGTTATTAATCAGGGTGGTTCTCATTATTTGCAAATCACTTCTACTCAATCCATAAAATCACCAGTCTTGAATGTATTATTACATTATCAAGAAAATAATAATGATTTTTACCGCCAGTATACAGTTTTATTAAATCCGATTGCATTAAATGGTAATTTGCCATCAAGCGTTGTCAATAATAAGCCAACAGTAAATCCAATTGGAATTTATGGTAAGAATGATATCACCAAACAGACTAATAAGCGTCAGATTCAGGCTATGAATCTGAATGCTGGCTATGTTAAAGCGCATCTAACACAGTTTAATAAAGAAAATAATACTTTTACGATGAAAGCTGGTGATAGTTTATATGTGCCAACTAAGTTTGTACAAGAGCTATATTCTAAATTATATTTTCCAATAAACCAAGTTGCTTTAGCGCTAGCATTAGCAAATTATCATAATTTACGCGATAAAAATTATGTCTATGAGTCAGATTTTGTGATCAATTTGCCAACGCCACAACAGATATCATCTCTGCCTATAAAAGATGTTGATGAATATATTTGGAGTAGCAATAATAATGTCGAGCACAATATTGCGGCATTAGCAAATCTGGCAAATAAATTTGATCGTTCAATCGAGATTAATGGTGATGCTGATGTATTTGCTAGTGGAGAAGTTATAAAGAATGCCAGTAAATCGTCAGCATCGCAAACCGATAAGTCATTAGCTTCTGATTCTGTCAAAACGCCATCGAAATACGTGCCACCTGTCTACAGTGAGCCAAATATTATTGATGATATTTTGGATTATAAAATTGAGATTGCCGCAGGACTTTTGGCATTAGTGGGTATCTTGCTATTAGTGAGAAAACGAAGTAAAGCATTGTCAGATAATTCAGCAAATAACCAACTGATCAAGCCTAAACAATCGCTATCTAAAGCTAAAAAGTTATCATCTGAATTGGTTCAGGAAGAAACAGTTGAAAAAATTAATTTTACTTCATCGGTGCTTGATAATACTATTAAAGAATATGCACCTGTTCAACCTGATTTAGTAGCTACACCAGTGGATAATTCTATTGTAACTACTAATGCACCATTAAATTTTGCAACTACAGTTGAAGTGGTTCATAAAGATCAACAGCCAGCATTTGAATTGACTTATCCTGATTCACCTAGTCCATATGGGGTTTCAAATATCGGTACCAATTATGATGAAAAAGACGAATTAGATAACACTACTAGTGATAATAGTATCGTTACTAAATCATCTAATCATGATGAGGTAATTTATGCGTTAGAACAAATCTTGACCATAGATAGTTCGCGTAATGATATTCGTCTTAAACTATTTGAATTATATTTGGATGCTGGTTTAACGACCAAAGCCCACCATGTGTACAATGAGTTAAAGTTAAGTAACGATTTTGATCTTAATTTTGCGGAATCCTTGAATGCATTAATTCATAAATATAGTTTTACAGGTGAAAGTCAAGTAACTCATTCCGCTGAACTAAGTAATATTGTGGAAAATTTGCCCCCAACAGATATGGTTACTATGCCAGAAACTGATGTTGCAATTACTCCAGCAGAGGATGAGTTAGTAGAGCCTATCATTGAGCAGAATCAACTGGATGATATCATCTTAAATCTGGCGGTTCTTCCTGCAATTGATGATTCAAGAACACTTGAGTTTAATTTAGTAGATAATCATGTTGCTTCTATAGCAGTCGAAAATACTGAGAGTAAATTAGAGACTGTAACAGCTGAAGAAGTTGAGCTGTCGGTAGAGCAAAGAATTAACCTAGCTAAAATGTATTATCATATTGATGAGCAACAATTGGCAAAAGATATGTTAAAAGCAATTATTCTTGACCTGACAACCAGTTATGAGCAAAAAGAAACTGCAATGAAATTAATTAGTGAATATCAAAGTTAATGGTTAATAAATACGCGCTAATTTTGGAGTATGATGGTAGCATCTTTCATGGTTGGCAAATTCAAAATGATGTTAAAACGGTACAAGGGTTATTGGAAGCTGCATTAAGTAAATTTGCTAATGAACCGATTGCGACTATTACTGCAGGGCGAACAGATACAGGCGTTCATGCGCTCAACCAAGTTGTGCATTTTACGAGTAGTGCTAAACGTAATCTTGATGGTTGGGTTAGAGGTGTAAATGCATTGTTACCATCAGAAATTCGTATCAAACGTGCAGTGATAGTTGATGATAATTTTGATGCCAGATTTTCGGCTCTCAGTAGAACCTATCATTATTATTTACGAGTTGCTCCGATTAATTCGGCACATTTATCTCGTTATCAAGGTTGGTATTACCATGAACTTAATGTCACAAAGATGCAGCAAGCTGCTCAATTGTTGATTGGGCGACATGATTTTTCAAGTTTTCGTGCTGCAGGTTGTCAGGCAAATTCACCTATTCGAGAAATGTATAATTTAGCTATTGAACAAAAAGGTAATTTAATACGTTTTAATTTGACTGCCAATGCTTTTCTACATCATATGGTTAGAAATATTGTAGGTGCGTTAGTTTATGTTGGTGTAGGTAGAATAACTGTCGCAGATTTTCAGCAAATTTTTGCTAGTGCCAATCGAAATAATGCACCACCTACCTTCATGTCAAATGGTTTATATTTGGCTAATGTGCAATATCCTGATATCATACTGGGTGATGAGGGCTTTGAACAATGGTTATTTAATTAGGGGTACATAAATGTTTTATCAAAAACATATCTTTTTTTGTTGTAATAATAAAGCCAATGGCAATGGTTGTGGCGATATTTCTGGTGAGAGCGGTTTTGCATATGCTAAAACTTATTTACAGGGTATCGAACAGTGGGGTGAAGGTAAAATCCGTGCAACTAAAACTGGTTGCTTGGGACGTTGTAATTTAGCGCCGACTTGTGTGGTATACCCAGATGGTATTTGGTATAGTTATTTTGATGAGGATGATATCAAAGAAATTATTGATAAGCATTTGCTTGCCGACCAAGTAGTTGAACGTCTGAAAGTAGATTGACATCTTTGGGTGTCTTAAAACTCTCAATGAGAAGAGTTTTAGACCATATATTTTTGTAGCATTAATTAAATGTTATATAGTTTAGCAAATATTTAATTTAGGATTTAAAAGTGGTAAAGAAAACTGAATTATTGTTACCTGCGGGTACATTTGAACATTTGCGTTATGCATATGATTTTGGTGCTGATGCAGTTTATGCTGGTCAGCCACGTTATAGTTTACGCGCACGCAATAATGACTTTAAGTTAGAGCAGCTGCAAAAGGGAATTGAAGAAGCGCGTCGTCGTAATAAAAAACTCTATGTGGCGAGTAATATTTTGCCGCATAACGGTAAAGTAAAAACCTATCTTAAAGATATGGAGCCACTGATGGAAATGAAACCAGACGCATTAATTATGGCAGATCCTGGTTTAATCATGATGGTTAAAGATCGCTGGCCTGATGCTGAGGTTCATTTATCGGTTCAAGCAAATACAGTGAATTATGCAGGCGTTAAATTTTGGCAACGCATGGGGGTATCACGAGTAATTTTATCTCGTGAATTATCGCTAGATGAGATTGAAGAAATTCGTCAAGAATGTCCAGATATGGAGATTGAGGTATTTGTTCATGGTGCATTATGTATAGCTTACTCAGGACGTTGCTTATTATCTGGTTATTTTAACCGTCGTGACCCAAATCAAGGCACCTGTACTAATGCTTGCCGTTGGGAATACAAAGTTCATGATACACAGGGCACGGACTCTGGGGATGTTGAATTATTAAGCGGTTTTAACTTTAATAAAGAATCTGAGGCGGCAAATAATAACTTCTCGGCAGCAGGTGGTGTGACTAGACATCCATTAGCTGATAAAACTTATTTGATTGAGGATACTACTCGCCCAGGAGAATACATGCCTATCATTGAAGATGAGCATGGTACATACATTATGAATTCTAAAGATTTGCGTGCGATTCAACACGTTGAAAGACTAGTTAATATTGGGGTTGATTCGTTAAAAGTAGAAGGTCGGACGAAATCAATTTATTATGTTGCTCGAGTTGCACAAGCTTATCGTCAAGCAATTGATGCAGCAATCGCGGGCAAACCATTTGATCCAAGCTTATTTGCCTCTTTGGAAGGTTTGGCAAATCGTGGTTATACCGATGGCTTCTTGCAACGTCATCATGCACAAGATTACCAAAACTATATTGATAGTCACTCTAAATCACGCTTAAGTCAATATGTTGGCGATGTGCTAGAGGTTGATGCTGATGGTTGGGGAATGATTGAAGTTAAAAATCGCTTTAGTCTAGGCGATAAATTAGAGTTAATTCATCCATCAGGTATGAGAATCATTGAAGTTTCGCAGATGTTCAATAATAAAGGCGAGGCTGTAGAGGTAGCGCAGGGTAGTGGTATATTTGTTAAATTACCTAATTTGCATGGTATGGAGCGTGCATTGTTAGCGCGGATTATTCCAAGCCAAACTCAAGAGTAATCAAGTTACTCATTTTTTACGGAACATAATTAATGTACACAACAGTTTATCAAGATTTAGAAAGTAAGTTTCGCGTAGCATTTCAAAAATTAAATATTTCGGATAATGTCCCTGTAGTATTGCAGGAGGCAAGTAAGCCTGAGTTTGGTGATTACCAAATTAATGGAGCAATGGCGGCAGCGAAACAATTAAAGATGAATCCACGTGAACTAGCAACGCAATTGATCGCAAGTGTTGATGCTAGCGATATGATTGACAAAATGGAAATTGCAGGACCAGGCTTTATTAATATTACGCTTAGCAATGACTATTTAACTAATAAATTGAATGATAATATTCTAACTGTCGATAATTATCCTGCTCATCGTGTAGTAGTGGATTATTCAGCACCAAATTTAGCCAAAGAGATGCATGTTGGACATTTACGAAGTACAATTATTGGAGATGCTTTGGTAAGGATGTATCAATATTTGGGCTGCGAAGTCTTCAAACGCAATCACGTTGGTGACTGGGGTACACAATTTGGCATGTTGACAGCATATCTCCTTGAGTTACAAGAAACTCAAGGTAATACTTCTGATGTGACTATGGAGCTTAGTGATTTAGAAATATTTTACCGTAAAGCTAAAATACGTTTTGATGAAAGCGAAGAGTTTGCAAATCGTGCGCGTGAATGCGTAGTTAAATTGCAATCAGGTGACCCTAAAATCTTATTATTGTGGAAACAATTTGTTGATATATCTCTTAGCCATTGCCAAGAAATCTATAATCGATTGAATACCAAATTATTACCAACAGATGTAATCGGTGAAAGCTTTTATAATGGCTTGTTAGCGCCAATGGTGAAACAATTGGTTGAAGATGGTTTTGCTGTAGATAGTGATGGGGCTAAATGTGTCTTTTTTACTCCTGAAGAATTAGGCAGTAAGGAAGAAACACCTTTTATTATTCAAAAGAAAGATGGCGCATATTTATACGCAACAACTGATATAGCCGCGGTATATGACCGCGTGCAACGTATTAATGCTGA
>RXKA01000078.1 GCA_003962985.1 Pseudomonadota bacterium
TCATTAATCGGGCTGCTAATAAGTGCTTCTTTATCTGCTTGTAATAGTGGGTCGTCTTCACCACAACCAACCCCAAGCCCAACCATAACTCCTACACCTAGTTATTGTCAGCAAAATGTAGCTAATTTTTCAAGCATAAATGATAGTGATTTGGGTGCGCTGCCATTTAACAATTTATGGGGACCATCGGTAGCTAATTTGCCTTTTCCATCTACATTAGCGCAATGTCAAACATCTACCATATGGAATCAACAACGTATATTAGCTGCAATAAATTATTGGGTGGGGCAAAAAATAAATTATTGTCATCATCATATTCCAACTTGGAATCCAAGTTATGAACTAAATGGTATAGCAGTTAACCCATTAGCTAAACAAGCATATGAAGCATGTAGTCTCAATACGGATATTATGCCTCCAGTCCCAACAGAAAGTATCATTCGTTGGAATTATTCTGGTACAGGTGATGAAACTGCGCTTGCGTGGTATAACCCAAATTCTGGTGAAAGTTATCCAACGGGTAATTATGGTTATGGTCTCGATTGTAGCGATTATACTAAATTAGTTTATGCCTATGCCGAGTCGATTTATTTTACTAGTGCGGTAGCGATGCAGGCAGGACAAGCAGTTAATCAGGCAAATTTAGCACCAAACATGAACGGTTTTGTTGATTCGCCAGAAAGCGATAGCTTAGGACTATATTCGGCAGGTAATTTAGTTTGTGCCGATGGTACACTAGCACCTGAGCGTGGAGTTGCAAATAGTAGTAGTTGTAATGGTCATGGTGGTTATATTTCAGTCTTTGAAAGTGATGGAAGTTATAATGCCAATGCAGTTACCGAGAGTATGTTAAATAATCTTCAACCTGGGGATTTAATTTATATTGCTGGTGAGGCTTACAATTATACATATCAAACTATTAATCCTGCAGTTACCCATGTGATTATGTGGACAGGACAAAAAATTGGTTCAAGTAGTTCAATAACCAATAGCATGATTGCACCACAAACCGATATTGATAGCTGGGGCTACCATAATAATCAATGTAATGGCTTATTTTGGAGTGCGAGCAATAATAACGGTAATTGGATAATTAGTGATAGCCATTATCAAGGTCCTGATTATCGTGCATTTACGAGTTGTTTCTATCGTAATCAGGTATGGGGTGTTCGCCGTGTTAGCTTTAATTAGACCTAACTAGTTATTTAATTAGGTCATTTATTATCGGTTTATATGTTGGTTTATGTTGCTACGTTATAGCTTTAATTATTCAACTTGATTACGTCTTACCACGTAGTGACATAGACTAACAACGCTTATTAGGCTTGCATAACCGATAATCATAGGAATTTGTGAACTATAAGTTATCGTGCTGGTTAATATCCAACAGGTAACCGCTGATAATAATCCAAATGTTCCCGCCATAAAAGCAGATGCAGTTGCCGAAAACTGAGGAAACAGCGTTGGTGAATGAACAAATAGATTAGAAAACACAATTGATGCCGAGATTAATAATAAGCAGATTGGTATCACAATTACATATAAATTGAACCAATAATTAGCCAGTATAAACATCGCAAGCAAATCTATTGTTGCAAATATTAATGCAAATTTGATTTTAATATTACGATGAATTCTGATGAGTAAGCGATTGGCTAAATTGCCAATAAACCATGCCAGTCCACATAATAATGCCATTTGTCCAAACATGATCGGTGAATAATGTAATTTATCCTGTACGATAAATGGACCGATGAGTGCGAATAACATTAGCGAAGAATTTAACATTGTCAAGGCTAAAGTATTTAGTAAGTATTCTTTATGGGTAAGCATTGATTTATAGCGTGTTATGATATGGGTTAAACTCAGTTCGCTTGGTTGTTTAAGTGTTTCAGGTAGCCCAACATAAACTAGTACCAAACCAAATGCAGCATAACTCATCAAGAAATAAAAACATGATTGCCATCCCCACAGATGTTCTAAACAACCACCAATAGCAGGCGCAATAATTGGACCTATAGAATAGGCGATTGTCATATAGCTTGCTTTGTGATAATACTCTTCACCACTATACAAGTCAATAAATATACTCCGTGCCGCTACGGCAATGAATCCCATGCTGAAGCCTTGTATTAAACGAAATGCAGTTATATACAGAATATTTTTGGATAAGATGACCAAAATTGCTAATACAACATAAATGGATAAACCAACTAATAAGCTTGGGCGACGTCCATAGCGATCAATAAAATTTCCACAGAATAATTGACTAATACCTAATCCCAAAATATAGATTGAAATAGTATTTTGTGCATCATTAGCCGATACGTGAAAATATGTCGTGATATTGGGTAATGATGGAACATAGACATCGATACTTAGTCCTGTTAATGGAATGATATAGAGTGCAATTAGCATCATAAATGTGGCATTTGTATGTTTAATTTTTAGCATTTGTATATTATCTGGCAAATAATTAGATGGCATGATTGTACACTAGATTGATATGATTTGATTTATTTTTAGTGGTGTGCCTATTAGTTGATTAGTAGAGAAGGATAATTATTACATTATTTATTATAATAGTAAGTAGCTGACTATTGTGAGTAAATTGTCATTATTAATCAATGATCTAATAAATAATTGCCAGGAATAACAGGGTATTCTAACAATTCGGAATAAGTGCGGTTGGTTAGAATGGTATTTACCAGTTGTTGTGAGTCACTGCAATGAAAATCTTTGTACAATTGTTGCAGTGAGTTTTTAATTTTGATCTCGGTGATATCTTCATTTAATAATTTACTAAGCGTTTGAGATATCTCTTTACGCCCGCTAATACCGATAATCAGGCATAGGATTATTTGTTTCTGAATATAGGTGAAGTCTTTAGTAATCAGTGGGGTATGTTGGGTTGCTGAATTATGTTGCTTGAGCAAAAAACTGCGCATTAAATTGGGGCGCACACGCTCAGTATTGATGAGTATACCAACTACATTATCACTATTGGGATTGATTAGTGGTTGTTTTTTTACCAAGTAGCTATTAGTTATACCAGCTTGATTTTTATAAAAGTAGAATGAGTTCTGCTGCGTTTTCGTATTGATCAGGTTTAGCTCTTGGCGGTGAATATCTTGGCTGATACTAGGCGCAACTAAACCCATTTGTTGAAACGTTTTACCCAAAATCTCAAGTGGCAAATTAAACTCGGTCTGCATTTTTTGTGTAAACGCAATGAATTCACAAGAGGTATTTTTTATTAATGACATTTCGTATGGGCGACAGTGTATCATTTGCCAAATGTGAAAGGCTAAGAATTGTTCATCATCTAACTCAGTAAATGAATTGAGATAGTTTAGGTAGTTAGAATGAATATGCATAGGACTAATCAATAATAAACCCATTAGAGAGGTCAATTATACCTGTTTTTTACAATCGGATTTTGTATTTAACGCTATCATCGAGCGATTATCTACGCTTATGGTAGATAATCTAGTTAATCAATAGTTTTTTTTTGTTTTTAGACGTAAACAAAGGTTTTTGTAGAAGATGTAACGTTGTTCTTCAATCCGTGAATGTTTAACGGCATCAGTGATGATGCACTTAGGTTCATCGAGATGTTGACAATTGTTAAACTTACATTGTCCTAATAATGGACGCATTTCAGGGAAGTACTCTGCAGCTTCGCTAAGTTCAATATGAAATAATCCAAATTCCTGCAAACCTGGGCAGTCGATCAATTCACTGTGGTGATCAATTTTATACAATGTCGCATTAGTGGTGGTATGGCAGCCGCTATTTTCATATTTTGCAATTTCACCAACTCGCGTATTAGCTTGTGGATAAATTTGATTGGTTATTGTTGACTTACCAACTCCAGACTGCCCAATTAGCAGGCTTCTTTTACCGCTGAGATATGGCAATAGGTTGCTACAGTCCGTAGTTGCACTTAAGGAGACTATTTGGTAACCAAGCTTTTCTTGGTAGAGAGTAATTATACGATTCGCAAAGTCATTACTTTCAGGTAAATCCGTTTTATTGATTACTATTACAGGATCAATTCCACTTGCTTCTGCGGCTACTAAACAACTATTGAGGAAGTTGACATTAAAATTTGGTTTAACAGCAATCACAATAACAATTAAATCTAAGTTACTTGCGATCATTTTGCTACGATTTTGATCACTACGGTAAAGTAAATTCCGCCGTGGTAATAGTGACATAATTTGTGCTTGCTCGGCATTGATAATCTGTAATTCTACTTCGTCTCCAACCACATACTCAGTTTTTTTGGCGCGGCTAACAGTTTGGTAATCACTGCCTTCAGCATGTACTATATATTGTCGCCCAAAACTGCAAGTAATCAATCCAATTGTCATGATGTTTTTTCCAAATTAGCAATACGTAAGTTAGCTGGTGGGTGTGAATAATAAAATTTTACGTATAAATCATCAGGGGTTAATGTACTTGCGTTATCTTTATACATTTGTACTAAACCGCTAATTAAATCATCTTTATTCGCATTAGCCTTCGCAAAGTCATCGGCTTCAAATTCGTTTTTACGTGACATTAAACTAGTCAATGGGGCAAGTGGAAGACTAATTGTTCCCATCACAATAAATAGTAACAATAGACCACTGGCATGATTAATGCTTGTTACGTGTAAACCGTAATAAAACCATTGCTGATTGATAAGTAAACTAAACACATATAGCCCAAGTAGCATAATCGCAAAAGTAAAGATGATTTGCTTAATAATGTGTTTATGTTTAAAGTGACCTAATTCATGCGCCAGAACTGCGATTATTTGCTCGTGATTGAGTTGTTTTAATAACGTATCGAAAAATACAATTCGTTTGCTATTGCCTAGACCCGTAAAGTATGCATTACCATGACTAGAGCGTTTTGAACCATCCATTACGAAGATTCCATTTGATTGAAAACCACATTTTTGTAAGAGAGCCTCAATTTTTTTATTTAATTCGCTATCTTCGAGTGGCGAGAATTTATTGAAAAGTGGCGCAATAATAGTTGGATATACAAGCATAATCAGTAAATTAAACCCAACCATAACTGCCCATACCCATAGCCACCAGCTATTGCCTAAATTTTGCATTAACCACATTACTAAATAAAGTAGTGGCACGCCGATAATTAAACCTATTATGCTACCTTTTAATTGATCAATAATGAATAAACCAAGTGTCATTTTATTAAAGCCAAATTTTTGCTCGATTTTAAAGGTACGGATATAAGCAAATGGTAATCCTAGAAGACTAGAAATTATTGAATAGCCAATAATCAAACCAACTTCACTCGTCAAGAGGTGATTTGGCATGTTGGTTAATTTAGCAATTAATTCAATTCCGCCACCTAAGGTGAAGCCCAGAATTAAAATTGCGGCAAAAATTATTTCATAATTGGTAATTTTTAATTTGGCAAGTGAATAAGTAGCTGCTTTTTGATGGTCTGCCAAGGTGATTGTTTGGCTAAATTTCTCGGGAACCTGTGTGAAATTACGTTTTATTGCAGATGTTTGACGGTAGTTTAAGTATAGTTTTAAGATGGTGTCACAGCTTAACAATAAAATAAAAAAATAACTAAAAATAATCATGTTCTGAATTCAGCCCTTAAAGGTAAATAATTAAAAAAGAACCGTAATTGTATCACGTAGAGATAAAATATCCCGAATAATCGTAGCTTAACTTGTAATTTAATTTATTTATGTGATATAATCCGTGACTTATTTTTGAAGGATATTGTAATGAAACGCACATATCAACCATCGGTAACCAAGCGTAAACGCACACATGGTTTTTTATCTCGCATGAAAACTAAATCAGGTCGTGCAGTGATCAGAGCTCGTCGTGCTAAAGGTCGTAAAAGACTAGCTGTGTAATAGCTAATATGAATAGCTTTACTAAGGCGCATAGATTGCAAAAAGCGGATGACTATTCATCCGTTTTTGTTTTTCGTAAAGTTCGTAATGGAACTTATTTCAAAATTCATTATAAGCCTAATGAACTTCAACACTCACGTCTAGGTTTTATCGTTAGTAAGAAAAACCATAAACGTGCTAATCGTCGCAATTATATGAAGCGGATTATTCGCGAATACTTCCGTACTCATCAGCAGTTATGGTTACCAACAGATCTTATTATTCGTGTCCAAAAACCATATACTCACGCTATTATCAAAGACATCCTTACTGAACTAGATTATCTGTGCTATAAATTTCTTAAAGAACGGAAGAAGAGTTAACCTTGTTATGATCGCCATGGATTTGACGATGATACTCTTGTTGTAGATAATCCGCGATTTCTTTTTCTCGTTGTTTTTGTTGTTGCTGTTCTTTGAGACGAGATTGCATTAACTGTTCTTGTCCTTGAATAAATTGTGACATTTCCATTGGTTGCCCAGATTGTGGGGTATAATAACCATTTGTGGCAGCAGAATTTGGAATGAATGCTCCTGAGTATTTATTGGGGTTGAATCCACCAATGTATGCGCCCAGCGGTTGTGAACCATAGATATAATTGGGCTGATAACTAGTTTCTTCAGCATCGATGTAATTAATGGTAATTAGCATTAGTACTACTAATAGTATTCTGTATTTCATAACTAAACCCAACAGGTATAATTCAATCCTGTTATTCTAACATATCATTTTTGTATCTGATGATTATTTATGCGTAAGATAGTTATTCTATTGATTCGTGGCTATCAGTTATTGATTAGTTCATGGCTACCTCCTAGTTGTCGTTTCACCCCGAGTTGTTCACAATATGCAATAATTGCATTCTCTAAATATGGTATAATCAAGGGATTTTCTTTAACTATTCGGCGTATTTTACGCTGTAATCCATTTGGCGGTAGCGGTCATGATCCGGTACCATGATTTTTTATAGGATGTTTATGGACACTCGTCGTTTAATTCTGTTTATTGCATTATCATTAGGATTGATGCTATTGTGGGATAAATATTTTGCACCACAACCAGCAACTACGCCACAAACTATTGAAGCAACCGCTTCAACAACAGGTTCAACCGTAACTAATAATATAACAGATAGCGGTTCAGCTTTAACGAATGATAAGACAGTAGAGATCACTACAGATTTGATGAAAGTACAATTAAGTACTGTTGGTGGTGATGTACGTGATATTCAACTTTTAAAATATACTGATTATAATGATACTTCAAAACCATACAATTTGATGTTAAATCAAAATGGTCGTGTATTCGTTGCGCAAACTGGTTTAGTTAGTGCTGATGCTAATTTACAATTACCGTCGCACAAAACAGTTTTCCGTGCTGATCAAACTAATTTTGTCATGAGCCCAGATCAAAACACACTAAAAGTTAACTTAACTGCAACAACCGAAAGTGGTGGTGTGGTAGTGGTTAAGACATTTACTTTTACTCGTGGAAGTTATGTAGTTGATGTGTCTTATCAAATTATGAATAATACTGATAAACCGTTAAATGGCTTATCTGCATACTGGCGTTTCTTGCGTGATGAAAAAGCTCCAGATGGTGAGACTAAGTTTGTACATACTTTTACAGGTCCAGTATATTATAATGATAATGCCAAATTTAATACCATTAAGTTTGAAGCATTGGCAAAAAATGACGTGGAGTATCCTGAGAAAACAACTAATGGTTGGGTAGGTTTTACTGAGCATTATTTCACTGGCTTATGGTTATTAAATCCAAACAATCATAATCCAATTTGTAGCAATAACGTTCAATGTCGTTTTAATTTCAAAAATGAAAATGGTAACCTAGCATCAGCGGGTGTATTAACTGATTTGCCAGTGATAAACGCGCATTCTAATTATTCAATTGACGTACCAATGTATGTTGGTCCACAAGAGTATTATTCATTGTTGAATGCGGCACCAGAATTAGAACGTACTAAGGATTATGGTTGGGTGTATATTTTTGCAACACCTTTATTCTGGTTGTTAGTGCATATTCATAAGTTTGTTAATAACTGGGGTTGGGCAATTGTTCTTTTAACATTATCAGTTAAGATTGTCTTATATCCTTTAACACGTGCTAGCTATAAATCAATGGCTCGCATGAAGGCATTAGCACCTAAGATTGAAAAACTTAAAGAACGTTATGGTGATGATAAGGCTAAGTTGCAACAAGCAATGATGGCAATGTACCGTGAAGAAAAAGTAAATCCAGTTGGTGGATGTTTACCAATGTTATTGCAAATTCCAGTATTCATTGGCCTTTATTGGGCATTGCTTGGTTCTGTTGAGCTACGTCAAGCATCGTTCTTATGGATTAATGATTTAAGTCGTCCAGATCCATATTACATTTTGCCTTTGATTTTGGCAGCAACGATGTTCTTACAGACATTCTTAAATCCGCCAGCAGCAGATCCTGTACAGCAAAAGATGATGCGCATTATGCCATTGGCATTTAGTGTGATGTTCTTCTTCTTCCCAGCAGGCTTAGTTGTGTACTGGTTAGTAAATAATGTGTTATCAATGTCTCAACAATGGTATGTAAATCGTCATACCAAGTTGATTAAATAAATTAACACGAGCCGCGGTATTTGACTGCGGCTTTTTATTTAGCTATTATTACTAGTTAAATTTGGTAATGGAGAGTTTAAATGATGATTTTTTATCTATACTTAGTAGTTGGAATAACATTAATTATTTTGGAGATGGTAACCACCACGTTTTATCTTTTAATAATTGGTTTATCATTTATAATTGGTAGTCTGAGCGCATTATTCACTGTTGGATGGATTATTCCAACTATATTAATAGGTCTGCTTTCTATTCTCGGTTGTATTATGCTTAAATCCAAATCTAAATATAAACAACGAGGTGGGTTGGTAGTTAATCATATTGGGCAAACAGTTGAGGTTGTTGAGCTTGAAGGTACACGCTTTAGGGTTTTGTATAGTGGTTCTTATTGGGATGCAGTGGCAAAAAATCCACATGCGATCAAGAAGGGTGATATATTGACAATTACAAAATTTAGTAATCATTTATTGGAAGTTGAATAAGGGGTGAGAGATTATGAATAGCATTCAGGAGTTGAATAGCGTAATTATTAGCTATGGTGCATTAATTGCATTTTTAGCTGCAGTGGTATTATTTGTTAAATCGAGTATTAAGATTATTCCGCAAGAACGGGTTGGGATTGTTGAGCGTCTTGGTAAATTTCATTCCGCATTAAATCCAGGTCTACATGTCTTAATTCCATTCGTTGACCGTCTAGTGGTGGTACACGATATGCGTGAAGTACCAATGGTAGTGCCTGAGCAGGTATGTATTACAAAAGACAATACACAATTATCGATTGATGGCGTAGTTTACTTCCAAATTAGTGATGCTAAATTGGCTACTTACGGAACTAATAACTTTATTGCTGCAATCATTCAGTTATCACAAACAACTCTTCGCTCAGTAATTGGGAAAATGGAGTTAGATAAGACTTTTGAAGAGCGTGATGAGATTAATAAACATGTAGTAGCATCGGTTGATCAGGCATCATTAAATTGGGGCGTTAAAGTTCTACGCTATGAATTGAAAAACATTCAGCCACCACAACATATTATTAATGCGATGCAAGAGCAGATCACTGCTGAGCGTGAAAAACGTGCCAAAATTGCTCGTTCTGAAGGTGATCGCCAAGAGAAGATTAATTTAGCTGAAGGCGATACCATGTCGGCAATTCGTCGTTCTGAGGGTGATAAGCAATCTGCGATTAATAAAGCCTCAGGTGAAGCAGAAGCACTTAAAACTCGTGCTTATGGTGAAGCGCAAGCTATTTTAACTATTGCCGAAGCAAATGCGCAAGCGATAAAGCTGATCGCCGAAGCGATTAGTAACGAAAATGGTGATTTGGCCGTTAATCAGAAATTAGCTGCCCAATATATTGAACAATTTGGTAATTTAGCAAAAACAGGCAATACTATAATTCTACCGCAGAATTTATCTGATGTTGCAGGGATGGTTACGACGGCTCTATCTGCGGTAAAAGCAACTAATTTAACTAAATAACTTTAGCATATCAAATGAGTAAGACTAATCTTACTCATTTTCTTGTTTAGGCAAAATGCTCATCGAAGACTTAAAGTTTTCCATAATCTGTTTACTAACCTTAATTTGCGTCATTGTCGGACTAGAAACATCACCATGGACATGATAACTAATTGCAAGAGCCTTGCTAATCGGGTCACCAATAATTTTCTGCGCTAAGTAGACGAGCCCACCAATAATTGGATTTAATGTTACGATACCAGCTGTAGTGGCAACAGTTCCTCCAATTTGCGGTTGTACCGTTAAGTAAGTATCAATAGTTTGACTTTCGAGGTAATAGTTACCAAATGTACTTACTTCGGCGATATCACCAGTTAAATTCAGTTTCTCGATATGTAAATTACCATTTTCAAGATATAAATTTGAGTCCATTTTATTATAAACAAAGTTTTGCCCAAACAAACTATTAAAATTAAAATGATTCAAATTCGTGATATTCAATGCACTGAGATTAATTACCCCTAAGAGAGCGCCAAATAACCCAGGTTTAACATTCACTATACCATTGGCAATGTCCAGATTAGCGTACGCAATCGTATGGTACGGATTAAAACTTTCAATCCCACCTAACCACATTAAACTAACATCAGCAGAGCCATTACCTTTTTTAAACATATCACCTTGACCAAGTTTTTGCACCGTTTTACCAAGGTCGCGGATATCTGAATGAATATTGACGGCTACATATTCGCCACCTGATTCTTGACATCCGACGCAGTGATCAACAAAGTTAATTTTGGTATATGCTGATTTATTGCTAAGAGTAGCATTATCAACATATAAATCATCATTTTGAAATAATAAATTAGCACGGAATCTACCTAGATAATAATCTTGGAAATATAGATTTTTAATAATAATATCTGCATTAGGTAAATTGAGGCGCTTACGAGGAGCCTCTTCTGCTACTTCAATCCCGCTTTCACCAGTAGGGGATGATTCATTTATTGATGATGTACTATCCGTCAATGCGTTAATTGTATTGATTCCGGATTCTGAATGTAGATTACTGAATGTTGCCAGTGTATTTGTAACATGGCTTTCATCATTTTGAATAATAATTGCTGATTCTGCACTTTCATTAAGGCTGTAGACTTCTTCTTGAGATTCTGTACTATTTGGTATTGATTCAAGAAAATTATTAGTGTTGAATAATACACGATCGAGGTCAACACTAAAATGATTCAGTGTGCTTGAGTAACCAATTCTACCACTAACATCTGGAGTTTTGATGACGCCGAGAATTAACCGTGGATAAATCGTAGCGCTAAATGTGCCGTAATCAAAATTATAATTATTATACCAAAATGCATTGCTATCCCACTCAACGCTAATAGGATATGGTATCAATCCTTCAGACTCTGCCGCCATTGCTGGTGTCGCAATCGTCATGCTGGATTCACTACTTTCATTAGTATTGGTGAGTATATTATTTAACCGACTGATAAATCCCAACCATTCATCAATTTTAGTTTTGTTGAGTTGGACCTTTAATGATACGGGGCTATTGGCTTCATTGTTATTTAACTCTAGGTTACTAGTCCCAATTGCTGTTTTTAAAGATAAAATCTTTCCGGTAGTTGAGAGTTGGGTAGTATTAAATAACGTGTCGTTATAATTAACATTAATTAGGTTAGCTTGTTCTTTGAGATTAATATCAATATTTAGTGGTGCTATCGTTGACTCTGCTTTAAATAATGGCTGTGGCAAATTTAGTACTACATGTTCTAAGCTTGAACTTAGTTGAACTTGCTGATTATCTAAATCATAATCAAGTTTAGTGGTCGCAGTCCCATGGATTATTTCAGTTAAATGTGGATTAAACGCGCTAATCAAATTACTATAATTAAATTCAGGAGCAACTACTTCAAGATGATGTGAATTGGGTAATTTAATTTCGAGGGGTGAATTAAACAATAATGCGGTAAATTTACCATCATTCATACCAGTTTGTGAGAAATTCATTGTTCCATTGAAATCATTAATTGAAACACTTTCATTTTCTTTTAATCTGATGTCATTATTATAAACAGATAACTGCCCATTAATGGTCATTTTTTCTGGTTTATTCAGTGGTAGGCTAAGTTTGACACCAACTTTACTTTGTCCATTAATAATAATCGTATTTTGCAGTTCACTGGCTTCATTCTTAAATGGTGAATTTGCCATGAAATCAATAAATTCATTACTATCAGTATTAATTTCACCACTAGCGCTGGCGATAGAGTTTTCTTTAGTAATGTCGGGTATAGTCGCTATTCCTGCATTGATTGCAAGCTCACCAATTGCCGCCGATGTGGTTTTGAATGTTAATTTTTGATTATGGATTTGTAATAAGCCATATACATTGTTTAAGCTAGGAAGCTCTTTATCATAAATATAGTTAGCATTATTAATTTTACCTGTAATTAAGAGGTCGCCATCATTTTTGGTAAATGGAATACTTTCTGGATTACCTTTGATTTTAATCGTTAGATCATTAATTTGTCCTGTTAAGTTTTTCTGCAAATCATCAACAGTATTTTTTTTGATACTAACGGGTAGATATTTATATATACCTGCCAAATTTATATTTTTGATAATAGTGTTACTTTGTAGTAGATGATTACCAAGTGAGTAATTCCCATCACTAGTTAGATTTAGTTCTGGCGTTTTGAATATTGCTTTCTGCCAGTTAAGTTGCGCGTTATTATTTGATTCAAGTTTCCACGCAATAATTGCATCCATATTATTGACTAAGAATGGTTGCCGTAGATACTGCGGTAATTTTATTTCACTATTCTTCATGCTAAGAGCAATTTGACCGTGGTCTTTTTCTGTCGAAATAGTCCCTGACAGATTATTAAAGCTTGGTATATTACTCTCATCAGATTTTAATGTGATATTTTTAAAATGAGTCGATAATGTTAAATGCTGTGGGTTAAGTAGCTTACCATCCCATTTGAGGTGTACCGCGCTAATATCACCATCAAATTTAATTTTTTGTTCAGCTTGTTTGTATTGGAGTAAACTATTGAAACCAGCAAGACTAAGATTATTTATATCAAAGTAACCACCATGACCAAGTTTGACATGACCATTGATATTTGCATTATGCAACAGATAACCATACTCGGTACTGAGAGTCATGTTAGTTGCTGTTAGTTGATAATTATTAAATGATGTTCTAACAAATTTGGCTTGTCCAGAAAAATCATTTAAACGTCCATAATCTTTGCTGTAACTATTGAAAACATTACGATTACTATCGATATTGGCTGTAATATGTTCGAGTTCATAATCTTTGACAAGAGCATTGATATTAACTAAATAGCCTCGTTTACCAACCGAATTAATCGTTAATAATCCGTCAGACCAACTTCTGAAATTAGTAATACTATTACCATTGAAACCAAGTTTTGCTTTGATTGTGCTATGTACCAATTTAGCTTCCAATGCCAATTCATTAGCAAACTCCAAATTATGGCGTAGTGTTAAATTAATATCATCAATGCTTAATGGTAAAATCTTATGTTTACTATCAATCAAAGATAAATCAATTTGACCTACAGTTAATGAATGTTGTTGTAGCAAGTATTTGGTGACATCAAAATCCAAAGTTGTTGGTTGTGCTAAATTAATTAGTGGTTGTTTGTTTAATAGCAGATCGTCGTTTTGATCATATTCCAATGCTATCTTGGAGCCTACAATAACAACATTGTCAAAAATAGGCAATTGTTGCCAAATTGATGCCCATGATAGTGAGAGATACAATTGCTTTAATTGAAAGAACTGATTTTTAGTTTGTGGATTAGTTAGGCTTAGATTATCAATTTTAATATATGGCTCAGCATACCAAGTAAAACCAGTCGTAAGACGGTTATAACCTAGTTTAAAACCAGTCTCTTTGGCAACTATCCGCTGAATCCGATGTTTGAAATGATCTAAGTTCAAGAAAACAATTACACTACTACCAATCCCGATACCAACTACAGCTACGCAGCCTACAGCCGCATATTTAACTAGCTGCTTAATTTTGAGTTTAGTTTTTTTTTCTGCTGGTTTGTTAGTTTGTGGTGTAGTAGTCATTTTATTTCCAATAATTACGACGCCAATTACCTGTAAGTGGATTTGGGACTAAAAAATACTCTGTACCAAACTTGTCAAACAGGGTGCTATCAGGGGATAACTCATGAGCTGTATTTTGTTTAAAGCTTGGGAAATCTTCAATGTTGCTGCCAAAATAGGCAACTACTTGTGTTGCTGGTTGCGGTTTATCAACGATTATATTTTCGTAGTCACCACTGGTTATTGCGGTAAAGCGTGGATTTTTATTCCAACCGCTAGTATCTGATGCGTACAAAATTGAGTTATAACAAATATGTTGTTGATTAAGATTATTAACGGTTGCTGCCATTAACTCTTTACCGCTATCACCACTACCATTACGATTTGAGACAATAAATACTTTGCCCCCTAATGCTTGAATTTGGCAGGTAATATCAGCGGCACCAGAATTGGTTGGTAAAATATTATTACGTAGGTAATTACTAAAGTTTACATTATTGTCTTTAGTGCATCCCAAATATTGTGCATAACGATACAAAGAGTCATCTAATAACACATTATCTAGATTAAATACCACACCCCAACTATTGAGCTTAAGTTTATCGGTTTTTACACGATTATTAATCTGCGTCATTGCATCCGTAAATATTTGTCGAAACAAAGCGGTCTTTTCTGCTGAAGTTCGATACCAAATTAATGCGCTATCAGTTTGTTGAGAAACTGAACGCTCACGCTCTGCAATACATTGCATAAAATCACTATCATCAGCAAACGCACTAACAGTGTATAAACTCAAAGAGCATGATAATATTTGCAATAGTTGACGAGTTTTAATTATTTTTCTCCTGCACTAATGATTTGTCGTACACGAAGCAAATCTTCCAACGTATCGACACCAGCAGCTGGCACATTATGTGATGTCATTACCGCTATTTTGTAGCCGTTATATAGCGCGCGCAATTGTTCTAGCGCTTCAACTTGCTCTAATGGGCAAGCTGGTAATTGATGGTAAATATTTAGGAAACTTACTTGGTAAGCATATATCCCAATATGACGCAGAATATTAATGTTTTGTGGTGCAGTAAACTCTTTAGCATTAGTGTATCCATCTCGATAATATGGAATAGGTGCACGCGAGAAATAAAGAGCTAAATTATCTTTATTCAAAACAGTTTTTACTACATTCGGATTAAATATTTCATCTTGGCTGTTAATCGGATGCGCTACTGTTGCAATTGAGGTTTGTTTTTTGGCAATGAAATCTGCTAATTGATTGATCAATTCTGGATTAATCAGCGGCTCATCACCTTGAACATTGACGATAATTTCATCATCGGCAAGTCCCAATAGCTGTACTACCTCAGCAATTCTGTCTGTACCTGATTGATGATCTTCTTGCGTCATTACAACATCAAGGTTATGGCTACGACACACCTCATAAATTTGTTGGTGATCAGTGGCAATTACTATGCGTTTAGCCTTGCTTAATTGAGCTTGCCGGGCAACTCTGACAATTAATGGTAACCCAACAACATCTAGTAACATTTTTCCTGGTAATCGGGTCGAACTCATCCGCGCAGGAATTACGACGGTAAAATTACTCATCTTCAAATTTCCGCGCTTCATCAACCAGCATTACAGGTATTCCATCATCGATGGGATATGCTAATTTACATTTATTACATACTAACTCTTGCTCGGATTTATGATACTCTAACGGTGCTTTACAAAGAGGGCAGACCAATATCTCTAATAACTTGCTATCCATAATTTCCTCATGGGTGAACTAAACTTGTAATTTGGTTTATTATTGCAGGACTATTTAAGCGTGCTGTAACTTGTGCAACCCAAACATTTTTTAGTTTGAATTGTGCTAATTTGGTATAGTCCTTTTCAGTAGTTATTATCGCATATTTATCACTGATATCGTGTGCTTGATAATGATAATGATCAGGAAAACTTTTAACTTTTTGGATTTTTATTCCATTTTGTTCCAATGTGTCATAAAAACGTCCTGGATTACCAATTCCCGCTACTGCCATTACGTTTTCGATTTCGCCCATCTCTGCGCTAGTTTTAGATTCAGCCAATACTGGGTTGTAGAAATTAATCAATTGGATATCCTGATGATAAACAGGCGTTTTATATTCTGAGAGTATTTCGTTCAATTTGTCAAGATTATAATTACCATTGACAACAATCGCCGATACTTTTTTTAATCTATCCATTGGTTCACGCAATGGTCCAAGTGGCAGAAGTTGTTGATTACCAAACATGCGACTACTATCAACAACACAAATCTCCATATTACGACGTAAATAATAATGCTGCATGCCATCGTCTGCCAAAATGATTTGGATCTCTGGGTTTTGCTGTAATAATAACTTTGCCGCCATGACACGTTTGCTACCAATTGCCACCTTAAATCCTGCTTGTGCATAAATTAGTGCTTCATCGCCAACTTCAAGACTGCTATCATTTGCTGTGACTATTCGTGCAGATTTAGTCTTACTTTTATAACCGCGCAAAACAATTCCAAATGCAATATTTTGTTTAGTTAGTTCAGTAGCAATAAATTTAGTTAATGGTGTTTTACCAGCGCCACCAACCGTGATATTACCGATGATAACAACTGGCACTGGTAATTTAGAGCTTGGTATAATGCGAAGAGTAAATAAAATTTTACGAATTGTAATTGCAATTTCATAGAGTAAACTAAATGGAAATAAAATAATCATTAAAATTGGGTCAATACGTAAATACCAGTGACGCTCAATAATGGTTTGCAGGCGCATACAAATTCCTATGTTATAATAATGACTAATTGTTAGACTTTGAGATTGTTATTGAAGCTAATTTAACCAAGATTTTACACGAGAAATACAATGCATTTAGTTTTATTTGATATGGATCATACCTTAATTCCTGCCGATAGTGGTACTTTGTGGGCGCAGTTTTTGTATGAACAGGGTAGACTTAGTGATGAACAGATGGCGACACGAGAAAAATTTTTGCACCAATACAATGCGGGTACATTAAAAGTTGAAGATGCGTATAGTTTTGATATCGGGGTTTTGTCTAGTTTGGGTGAGGATGCACCAGAATTATTAACTGAGTATTTTCAACATCGAGTATTACCAATAATTTCTCAAGCTGCTCGTGACAAAGTACAATTTCACTTAGATGCTGGACATTATGTTGTTATGATTACTGCAACATTGGAAGAAATGGCAAGACCTGTTGCGGAGTTTTTTGGTATGCACCATTTAATTGGTGGTAAAGCCAAGCGCGATGCTAGTGGTAACTATACTGGTGAATTAGAAGATTTAGGCCCTTGTATGGGGCGTGGTAAGCTTGTGCATCTGGAAGATTGGTTAACTACTTCAGGTAATAACCCTAGTGAATATACGTTCTATTCTGATTCGCACAATGATTTACCATTGTTGGAGCAGGTTGATACTCCGATTGCTGTCGATCCAGATGATAGTTTGCGTGCAATTGCCGTAGAAAATAATTGGCAGATTATTTCGTTTTATTGAGTCTTTAGCAACAAATTATTAGGTGATGTTACCAGAAATAAAGGCACATCACCTAGTTTGTTATAATGTAATTACAATTTGTTGATTATGGCTATCTAATGCAGCATTAATAATTCTAATTATATTTAATCCTTCAGATGCGCTGACTGGATTATTTGTGCTTGATGTAAGAGCATCATAGATTTTCTGGTAATACTCTTTATAACAACCTTTTTCACTTGGAATAGATGTACTAGTTAATATACCTTCGTGGGAACTGGTATGAGTACCTGCCTGTTCTATATTTTCAATACCATATTCCGCTATTGATGGGGTAAGCATATTCCGTAACATCGCCTCTTGCGGGTCTAATCCGTGTTTTACATAACTGCCATTTGTTCCATAGGCGGCAACTATTGGGCGTGGCGCTGCACATACGGAGTGTGATCCAAGTATGACACGCAAGTTATCATAGATCATGGTCAATAAGAAATAATCATGTGATTTTGCATTTGGGCGTTGTTTTGCCAAGTCTGCATGAATTTTAATTGGCATCCCAAAGAGTGAGAGCGCTTGATCAATTAAGTGCGAACCTAAATCAAAAAGAACACCACTGCCTAATATATCTTGTTCGCGCCATTTTGCAAAATTAACTTCTGGGCGGTAGCGGTCAAAATATGCTTCATATAAATAGATATCACCAAGCTGAGGTAGTTGCTTTTTGAGCGTAATAAAGCCATTATCCCAGCGCCGATTATGATATACACTGAGTAGTAAATTATTTTGCTGCGCTAAGTCAACTAACTCCTCACCATGGATAATTTCTGTTACAAAGGGTTTTTCCACGATTACATGTTTACCTGCGAGTAAACATTGTTTGGTAATGGTATAGTGCTGTGGATTGGGAAGCGTATTTACAACTAAATCAATATTTGGATTTGAGAGAATTTGTTCAATATCTTGTACTACCGTTACCTGCGGGTAAAGTTGATTAATTTTGTCGACTTGTCGCGATAACACATGAGTTAAGTTTAAGCCTGATATTGAACTTATTAGTGGTGCATGGAATGTTGAACCAGAGAGACCAAACCCAAGAATAGCGACATTGATGTTTTTCATTTTGCTTATTCCTTGAACGTAAACTGATAGCCGTAGCCACGACAGCTATCAGTTTGCTAATATTATAGGGTTGTAAGTAAGTTAGCCATTTCAATTGCAGTCACTGCTGCATCATAGCCCTTATTACCTGCTTTAGTTCCAGCACGTTCAATCGCTTGTTCAATATTTTCGGTCGTAACCACACCAAAAATAACTGGAACACCAGTATCCAACTGCACTTTAGCAACGCCTTTAGCCACTTCATTACATACGTAATCATAATGCGTAGTTGAGCCACGAATAACTGCGCCAAGAGTAATTACGGCTTGGTATTTACCACTAGCAGCTAATTTTTGCGCTATTAACGGAATTTCAAATGCGCCAGGAACCCATGCAACATCGATATCTTCGCTTTTTACGCCATGACGTTCTAAACCATCAATTGCAGCACCTAATAATTTACCCGTGATGAATTCATTGAAGCGTGCTACTACGATTGCATATTTACCAGACGTTGCAACTAAATTACCTTGAAAAATCATAATATTTACCTTTCTGTATGTGAATTTTATAAATTGAATAAATGACCGAGTTTATGTGCTTTAGTAACGAAATAATCATGATTAACTTCATTACTTGGCATAATTAGTTCACTACGTTGTGCAATACTAATTCCATAAGTTTCCAAACCTGCAAATTTTCGTGGATTATTACTCAAAAGATTAATTTTGTTAATTCCTAAATTGCGTAGTACTTGTGCCGCAAGATAATAATCACGCATATCATCTGGAAATCCTAAATGTAAATTAGCTTCTACCGTATCCATACCTTGGTCTTGTAATGAATAAGCGCGAATTTTGTTTAATAAACCAATACCACGTCCTTCTTGACGTAAGTAAATTAGGATGCCACCATGCTGTTCAATCTGTTGCAAGCTCGCAGCTAATTGTTCACCACAATCGCAACGTAGCGAACCAAATCCATCACCAGTTAGACATTCGGAATGAATTCTAACTAATGGTGTTGCATCAGGTGTTAATTCTCCTGTAGTCAGAATTACACACTCTTCACCAGTAATGGGCGCTTCGTAACCCATTATATCAAAAGTACCAAATTTGGTTGGCAATTTAGCGCTCGCTACTTGCGTAACTAAATTCTCATGGCGTTTGCGGTAAGTTACCAAATCTTGAATATGAATTAATTTTAGGTTATGTTCAGCAGCGATTTGCTGTAACTCAGGAACACGCGCCATACTACCATCTGGATTAATTACCTCACAAATTACGCCAACTGGTGCTGCTCCTGCTAAGATAGCTAAATCAACTGCGGCTTCGGTATGACCTTGACGTACCAGAACACCACCATCTTTAGCTATGAGAGGGAATATATGTCCAGGAGCACGGAAATCATTTGCTATACTCTGAGGGTTCGTTAGCTGTTGTAATGTTGTTGCGCGTTCTTGTGCACTAATCCCTGTGGTACTGGTTTTATAGTCGATGCTTTGAGTGAATGCAGTTTGGTGACTATCTTGATTTTTACTTACCATTGGTGTTAGATTTAGACGCGCAGCATATTCAGAATTTAAAGGTGCACAGACTAATCCTTTACCATAAGTAATCATGAAATTAAGACTTTCAGAAGTGATTAGTTCAGCTAATCCGATTAAGTCTCCTTCGTTTTCACGATCTTCATTATCACAGACTAAGACTAGTTTACCTTGTTTTAAGTCAATTAGAGCTTCCTCAATTGTATTAAACATTATTTTTCCTATTTTATAAAAATCCGTGTTCACGTAAAAAATCTGCACTAATATTTGAACTAGGTTGGTTACTGTTAAATTTGGCAACTTGTTTTGCCATAATATCACATTCAAGATTAACTCTATCACCAACTGTCTTATTACCAATAATAGATTCACTTTGTGTATGTGGGATTATGGAAACCTGCACCGAATCCATAGTCACATCAACAATGGTCAGGCTAGTGCCATCAATAGCAATTGAGCCCTTTTTGATACAAAATAAAGCTAAATTTTTATCTAAATTAATTGTGTACAAAATCGCATTACCAGTTTTAACTTTATTACTAATTGTACCAACACCATCGATATGACCACTCACTACATGTCCACCAAAGCGTCCATTGGCAGCCATTGCCCGTTCTAAATTTACTGGCGAACCATTGTTTAATGTGGCTAATGTGGTATCGTGATAGGTAACTGGCATTACATCTACGGTAAATGAATTTTTGGTGAATGATGTTACGGTTAGGCAAACACCATTGACAGCAATACTATCACCAAGCTTAACATCTTGCAAAACCTTATTGGCATGAATGGTGATGGTTAATGTAGCAGCTTTATGTTGAATGCTACTGATGCTACCGATTTCCTCAATAATTCCTGTGAACATTTATTTGATTACCTCCGCAACTATTTTTATATCATTGCCTAAAGTTTTTACTTCTGTAAAATTACATTTGAGATTGTGTTGTAAATCCATAAATCCATTACCCGCAAATAAATGTTTAGCGCTAGTTGAACCAATTAATTGTGGACTAAGATAACTTACAATTTGATTAACTGCTTTGGCATCTAAAAAGCTACTATAAATTTGTTCGCCACCTTCAATTAGTAGACTATAAATCTTGTGCTTATAGAGCGTAGTTAGGATCGTATTAATCTGCATATCAGCCACAGTAATTATCTTACAACCATGATCTTTAAAGGGCTGCTGCGTTTCTGATGAATTAGTCGTGAGTATCCATGTGGGAGCTAAGTTATCTGTAACTACTTTACTATCCAGTGGTGTGGTTAAATTGCTATCCAAAATAATGCGAATTGGTAGCCGCGGCGGATTTTCTATCATATGTGGAATTAGGCTAGGGTTATCATGTTTGACTGTGCCAACTCCAACTAGTATCGCCTCGTGGGTAATACGATAATTATGTGCATCTTGACGTGATGCTGGGCTGGTTATCCATTGACTAATGTTGTTTTTAGTAGCTATTCTACCATCTAAACTCATACCGACCTTTAGCGTAACATATGGAGTTTGTGTAGATATATTATGAAAAAATACTTTATTGATTTCCCATGCTTCATTGTATAAAATACCACTAATAACCTCAATGCCAGCTGCTTGTAGCTTTTGTATTCCTAATCCAGCTACTAGAGGGTTTGGGTCTTGATTGGCTATTACAACTCGTGTAATTCCTGCTTGTATAACAGCATCGGCACATGGTGGAGTTTTGCCGTGATGTGCACATGGTTCTAAATTTACGTACAATGTAGCATTAATGGCATTACTGCCTGCTTGGCGAATTGCATGCACTTCGGCATGTGGTTCTCCTGCTTGCAGGTGAACACCAATACCAATGATTTGGGAGTTTTTGACAATTATTGCAGCAACCTGCGGGTTAGGGCGGGTCTGTACTGGCGTCATTTTTGCTAATGCGAGTACTTGTTGCATATAAAATAGATGTTCTGACATCCGATCTATCCTAAAGATATTTTTTAAATTTATCTGGATTTCGGAGCAAATAGCGACAGCTATGCTATCGTTATGGATAGGACATGACAAAACCGTACTAGTAGCGTAAGCTACTACATAGGTGAATAAATTACATAGTCATATAAAACCCGTCTTTCTCCCATCCAGACTATACTGTCGGTTTTGGAATTGCACCAAATCAACCAAAAAGTATGCACTATTTGGCTCACGGACTAAAAGCTTGCACTTATCACCGCCGGTGTGGAATTGCACCACGCCCCGAAAGACACGCCAAAATTATAGCATAGATATTTAGACAAATGGTAAGTAGTTGAGATTTTAAAATATAATTAATTGAGTTGAAAGTTGGTCGATAAATAGAATTCACTCGGCTAAATTATAGCTAGTCTAAGGTGTGGCAATTTGACAAAGTTAAGCATTGATAGCGTTTCCACGATGGTTAGTAAAAGTCAATAGAAATATTTTTATTTTTTCACAGTGTTTAAGTTGTATTATCTGCAACTCTATGCGTATAATCTTGTCTTGAAAATACTAGCTATAGTATAGGTGTGGGTTTTATGCCCTATATATAGTGTTTTAAGCGTGTGAGGAAAAAATTGAATAAAAATGTGTTGTTAAGTAATGAAGCCAGTATGTTGGCTACTCAATATGGGCAGTCATTAGCTCCTATTGGTGATTTTTCGATGTATCATGTGGTTCGTCGTAACGGTGATGTTGTTGGGTTTAACCCAACCAAAATAGCAGTGGCGATTACTAAAGCTTATATTGCGGTTCATGGTCTTAATAGCATGTCATCAGTAGGTGTGCGTGATCAGGTAGCTCAATTAACGAATATGGTAATATTAGCATTACAAAATCGCAAACCAGATGGTGGTTCTGTACATATTGAAGAAATTCAAGATCAGGTTGAATTAGCCTTGATGCGTAATGGTGAACATGAAGTTGCTCGTGCATATGTATTATATCGCGAAGAGCGTCGTCATGAGCGGGCATTAGATGGTGTTGCTCGTCCTGATAGTGCCATTAACGTGGTTTATCCCGATGGTAGTCGTAAAAAATTAGACATCAAATATTTCTATAGTGTAATTCAAGCCGCCTGTGATGGTTTATTGGAAGTCGATGCTAAAGTTATTTTAGATGAAGCCTTACGTAATGTTTATGATGGCGTTAGTGAAGATGAAGTTTATAAGGCTATCATTTTATCAGCTCGTCAACAGATTGAAAGTGAACCTGCATATAATTTCGTTACGGCAAGATTATTATTACATACGATTCGTAGTGAAGTATTAGGACGTGATGTTGCTAATGCTGATATGAATGATGCCTACAAAGTTTATTTCCCACAATACGTTAAACAAGGTATTGACGCTGAGTTATTGGATCCGCGTTTAGCAGAATTTGATTTAACCAAGTTAGCAGCTGCATTAGATGCACGTCGCGACTATCAATTCAAATATTTGGGTTTACAAACATTATATGATCGTTACTTCTTGCATATTCGTGGTCGTCGTATTGAATTACCACAAATATTCTTTATGCGTGTTGCAATGGGCTTGGCACTCAATGAAGTAGAACGTGAGAAACGTACGATTGAATTTTATAATATATTGTCAACTTTTGATTTTATGTCATCTACACCGACGTTATTTAATTCTGGAACATTACATTCTCAGCTATCAAGTTGTTATTTAACGACTATTTCAGATGATTTAATTGGAATTTATGATGGTATAAAAGAAAATGCTTTACTATCTAAATTTGCTGGTGGCTTAGGTAATGACTGGACACCTGTTCGTGCAATGGGCTCGCATATCAAGGGAACTAATGGTAGTTCACAAGGGGTAATTCCGTTCTTGAAAGTTGTTAATGATACTGCGGTTGCCGTTAATCAGGGTGGTAAACGTAAAGGTGCAGCATGTGTTTATTTAGAAACATGGCATGCAGACATTGAAGAGTTCTTAGATTTGCGTAAAAATACTGGTGATGATCGTCGTCGTTGCCATGATATCAATACGGCAAATTGGATTCCTGATTTATTTATGCAACGCGTACATGAGCAAGGTGAGTGGACATTATTCTCTCCTGATGAAGTGCCAGATTTGCATGATAAATATGGTAAAGATTTTGAGAGTGCTTATGTTGCATATGAAAAAATGGCAGCAGATGGTAAGTTAAATGTAACTAAAAAAATTCCTGCGCTACAATTATGGCGTAAAATTTTATCAATGCTATTTGAAACAGGGCACCCATGGATTACATTTAAAGATCCATGTAATATTCGCTCGCCACAACAACATATTGGTGTAGTGCATAGTTCTAATTTATGTACAGAGATTACATTAAATACCAATGAGAATGAAATAGCAGTATGTAACTTAGGTTCAGTTAACTTATTAAACCATTTAACTGAAAATGGCTTGGATTTAGTTAAATTAAAACATACAGTATCGATTGCGATGCGCATGTTGGATAATGTGATTGATATTAATTTCTACCCAGTCGTTAAGGCGCGTAACGCCAACTTAAAACATCGTCCAGTTGGTTTAGGTTTTATGGGTTTCCAAGATTGTTTACATGTATTACGTATTCCGTATTCATCAGTTGATGCAGTGGAATTTGCCGATAAATCAATGGAAGCTATTGCATATTATGCATATTGGGCTTCGAGTGATTTAGCTCACGAGCGTGGTAAATATTCAACTTATGATGGTAGCTTATGGTCACAAGGTATTTTACCTTTAGATTCTGTTGATTTATTGGCTCAAGCACGTGGTAATAGTGAATACTTAGAAATGGATAGATCGGCTACTCTTGATTGGGATGCATTACGTAATAAGATCAAACAAGATGGTATGCGTAATTCAAACTGTTTGGCTATTGCGCCAACAGCGACTATCTCTAATATTATTGGTGTGGCAGCATCGATTGAACCAACGTTCCAAAATATTTTTGTGAAATCAAATTTATCGGGTGAATTTACTGTCGTTAATGAGTTCTTGGTGCGTGATTTAAAACAACGCGGACTATGGGATGAAGTAATGTTGGGTGACATTAAATATTTTGATGGTAGCTTAGAGCGTATTGATCGCATTCCTGAAGATTTACGTCAATTGTATGCAACTGCATTTGAGATGGATCCTAAATGGTTGGTTGAAGCAGCTAGTCGTCGCCAAAAATGGCTAGATCAGGCACAATCATTGAATTTATATGTATCACAACCATCAGGACGTAAGTTGGATGAATTGTACAAACTGGCATGGAAACGTGGTTTAAAAACTACTTATTATTTAAGAACATTAGCGGCTACTTCTGCTGAAAAATCTACTGGCCGTGGTGGAGAATTAAATGCGGTTGCCGTGGATGGTTCTGCTGGTCAGTTTAGCTCGCGGGTAAACGTAGATAATACCCCAGCAACCGATGCTAAATTCTGCTCTATCGACAATCCAGATTGCGAAAGCTGTCAATAAAAACTCTATAGGCAATTAGTTAGTTATGCTAATTGCCTATAATCACTGAGTTAAATCCATTAGTTGCCAATAATTTCCGATATATTACGCTATAAAAGTTAATAATTTTTTTATCAAATCATCCATATCATTAGTAGACTTTACATCAATTTTCTCACTATAAAATCTAAATTCTTCAAATATTACTTTCAATAAAGTTTTGGTTTCTATCTTAATATCAATATATGATTCAAAATTATTGTCGATATTATTACTAATTATTTCGCTTCTAGAATATAAGTCTTGAATCTCTGAACTAGTGCTATTTAACATAAACTTTACATCTGGTAAAGTTATATCAATACAGATTTGTAAAACTCTAATGATATTGTGATAATACATAGAAATCAGTTTTAATTCTTGAATTAATGAGTTAATTCCTTGCACTATGGTTATGGTATTATTTATCATTAATAGGTCAGAAATTCTTTTTTTTAATTTAGGATTATCGGTATTTGCCAATAATTTATTTAATAATTCTGGGGTAATCAGAACTTTCTTCATCGCAGTCACATCCAAATTATTAGCCCTCTGATATCCTGTTATTTCTGAAAGCGTAGCAGTGATATCGAGAACACCAGTATGTATTTTTTTAAAGTATGCTAACTCACTATTTATTGTTGTTAAATTATTTCTTATTTCATTGAATGTTTGTTGTTGATAACAACTAAAAATAATGTCTGACAGTATATTCCACAGCTCGTCAAATTTTATTTGGTTTTCATGAACATTGATAGCTTGAATCTTTACAAATTCAGACACGGCAATGATCATAAATATTAGATACACTTCATTGTCTTGTTCAGAATACCTCTTAATAAAATTAAAAAGCATCTTACTGTGTTCCTCTTCTTGAAAATATTTATTAACCATATTTTGAATTTCTTGATATCTTAGTTCGTGAGATAATCTTCCAAATAATTTTTCAACATCTCTAAATGTTTTAAATTCTTTAGAAATCCAAAAGCATAATTTGCCTATTCTGTATTTTTTAAATATTTTATAGCTTATATAGTAAGTGTTACAGATATTTTCCATTACAATCTCGGGTAATGATGAAAGAGTATTGACTGCGTGAATAACATCAAAATGTTTATGTAAATATCCCAAAGCTGTTTTGTTTGGATTGTCTTTTATATCTACGGATTCGACATCACAAAACACAAATATAGTACATTTGTTTTTGTTGTCCTGATAATTAAGAGAATCTTTCAATATCAACAACTCATCCAATAAATACTTTGCAGACTCTGCCGTTAAACGGTCAACTTCATCAACAAAAATCACCATCTCGTGGTTGCCTATATTGATCTTTCGTAAAATATCAACATGAGAAAGCCTCGGGAGTTTGGCAGCAATAATTTTCAATATTGCATTTCTATACAAGTACAATAAACCAACAAATATAAAAAGGAGAATTATCTTGTTCCCTAATACAGGATCAGGAACCTGAATAAACCCATGAGTTAGAAGTTTATTAATCCATGATAGTTTACTGATTTTGACCAACAAATAAGTAATTAACCCAACCAATAAAACTTGAAGTACAAACCCAATTGATAAGCTATTTTGATTACTTTCTTTTTTTAGATACGATACAGCATAAAAATCATTAATCATTCCACGATTTTTGTTAAACCTATTTAACCAGTTTTTTGTTTTAAGACTGCTTGCAATTGTTGAATAAAAGCTCGATGTTACCTGTCCATTTTCTTCAAACTGGAATGCATTGAAATCAACAGTAATAATATTCCTTTTTTTATCATTGATATTTTTAATATGCCCTTTCAGGATTTTTTTTATTGTCGACTTGCCAATACCCTGATTACCTGTAACTAGAATACTTTGAGAAATCTCAATACCTGGAGATTTTAAATATTTATTAAATAATTCTTCAGCCACATCATTAGAATCAGGATAAATTTCATAAGCACCTCTCGGATCAATAGAATCAGTTGCCATCATAGTCACTTTCTGTAAAATTTATAATATTGTACACTATATTTATACATTGCTAATGTAAAATCAACAATTAATTTATTATGATTTTTTGTATAATAATATTTTAACAAATCAGTATCAAATGTTTCGGAGTTATAATATTAGAAATTTATAACTATTTGATATATATAAATTTAATGCTTAGTGATCCATGGTTCAATATTTAAAGTTGTGGAAAAAACTCATGTCATCCCAAAAAGAATAATTTCCTAACTGCTATTTATACCGAATAACATCCTAGATCACTACTTACTTAAAGAAAATAATGAAAATAGTTGTAAAGTGCTCGGAACTTTAATGATGAATTGAGTCATATCGCCTGTTTTTAATAAATGATTAATAAGAAATTTACGCCTACTTTTTAGTGATATTAAAAACGGGAGCAGTGTCTCATGTATCTATTTAATATTAGCAATAACTAGTGTTTAAATACTAGGCTTTCTATTATTACTCCCCACACGCCATTTAACTAAGATTTGCTGGTTTTTATCTTAATTACAATTTATATTTTCGAAAGGATATGTGGCAACAATTTGACATACCGACTGGTCTGTATTATAATGCGCTACTGATATCAACAATAGCATAGACGATATTGTTGCAAAATAAAATCTATTTTATAATGAGGAGCAGATATGAATAAGGCACTATTAATTATTGATTTACAAAATGACTATTTTCCAGAGGGTAAATTTCCATTGTGGAATACCGAACAAGTGCTAGGTAATATAAAACAATTAATTGCTAAAGCACAGCAGCAGGGAATGAAGATTATTCATATTCAACATGTTGCAGATAGTAGTTATGGAATTGCGCCATTTTTTAATGAAGGAACTTCTGGGGTTGAAATTCATCCACAAATTTTGCAAAGTGTACCAAATGGTGAAGTTGTAATCAAAAAATTTGCTGACTCATTTTATAATACTAATTTAAGTGACGTACTAGCCAAATCACAGATTGATGAATTACTTATTTGCGGGATGATGACTCAAAACTGTGTAACTCATACTGCAATATCTAAATCTGCCGAAAAATACAAAGTATCTGTAGTTGCGGATTGCTGTACTACCGTGGATGAGATGTTACATAACATAGCATTACATGCGCTTTCTACCCGAGTTGATTTAATTTCTGTGGCAAATATCTAATATGTCAACTAAAGATATAATTTTGGATGCGGCTGAAACCTTGATTTTACAACAAGGTGTATCAGCAACATCTTTAAACGATATTTGTAAGTTGGCTGAAATTACCAAAGGTGGATTTTTTCATTATTTCAAATCAAAAAATGATTTGATTATTGAGTCAATCCAGCGTTTTTCACAGCATACATTAGATAAATATCAAAATCTCCTTAATCAATTGGATGGTAATGCAGTTGAGAAGCTAAAGCTATTTTTTAATAATTTTGAACATGAGATCTTAACTAGTGATTTAGTTGGTTGTGTGGTAGGAATTAGTGCACAAGAATTAGCGGTGAGCAACCCTGAATTGCAATCAACTATTGCGCAAGCATTTTCTCCTGTTATGAATTTCTTTGTGGAATTAATTGAAAGTGCTGCTCAACAGCAAGAGGTTAGTATTGATGCTCGTGCTGCATCGTTAATGTGGCTGGCTTGCTCTCAAGGGGCATTGATGTTGTATCGTGGCTTGGGTGATAAGCAAATTATTAGTATTGTTCTAGCTGAATATCGGAATGATTTATTTAAGAAATTAAACATTACCAACCATTAAATAGGCTTTGATAACATATGATATAGCTACAATCAAACTATAATCAAGAACCTACAATAGTAAAAGTCGCAATTAAAAGTGCGACTTTTACTATTTGATAATATTAGCTAGATAGTTATCAGTGTTTGATTATAATACAAATACAACCACTGCAACAACTACCGCTACAACAACTCCAATTGCAATCCATTTACAAGGTTTTTTGCGTGCGCAACATTTAGTTGCAGGAGCTTGTTCGTTACAGCATTCTTGCGTAGTTTCAGCTTTTAATTCTTCACTCATTTTATTCTCCTTTTATAAAAGTAGTGTTATTCTACTATATTTGGTAAAAATAGGTATAATTAAATTTAAAATAGCTACTAAATCACCAAGGTTTAAGAGTAAATTATTTATTTAAAACAATATATTCATAGCATCCTAAACAAAGGTGAGCTTTTTTGTAAATTATTTTCTAAAAAAATGACTATCTGGATAAATTCTTGTGTATAATCAGGGGTTAATGTTGCAGTGCAACCAAGAATATGATTTATGAAAAGGTTTGATGTTATGGCGAATTTTAGGATTTTTGTAGAGAAACTGACTGAATTTAATGTTGAAGCACGACAATTACTAAATAATATTAATCATAATTTACATCTAAACCTAACCTCCTTGCGAATTATCAATATTTATGATGTATTTGGTATTTCCCAGATGGAGCTCGAAAAAGCCAAATACGTTGTTTTTGCCGAGCCGGTAGTAGACAACGTAGTAGTGGGTCAACTAGAAATCATTCATAATAAGTGGTTTGCAGTTGAACCACTCACAGGACAGTATGATCAACGCGCAGATTCTGCCGAACAAGCATTGAAATTATTAGGTATTACAAATAATAATCTTACGATTACAACAGGTAAGCTCATTATTATTGATGATGAAATTAATGCCACCCAATTAGCACAAATCCAAAATTACTACCTTAATCCACTAGAAAATCGGATCAAAAATTTAGCGGTGTTAGAATTTATTCCACAGATTGTTGATCGTAGTCATGTTCCTGTGTATAATGGTTTTCGTGATTTTAATGAAACTAAATTGCAACAATTTCGCCGTGAACACGGTTTAGCAATGACGGATGCGGATTTGCTATGTATTCAAGCCTATTTCAAAGATAGTGAACTCCGCGATCCAACAGAAACAGAGATTCGAGTTTTAGACACTTATTGGTCAGATCATTGTCGCCATACCACTTTTGAAACTTATCTTAATGAAATCTCATTTGCTGATGGTGAATTCAAATCAGCTTTTGAACAAGTATTTAATCATTATCAACAGGTGCGAAGCCAGTATTATGGGGAACGTTTAGCCAAGAAGCCAATTACATTAATGGATTTAGCAACTATTTGTGGCAAAGATTTACGTAAACAGGGTAAATTAGCTAATGTTGAAATTTCAGATGAAATTAATGCTTGTTCACTGATTATTGATATTCAGGTCGATGGTAAACCGCAAAAATGGTCGCTACAATTTAAGAATGAAACACATAATCACCCAACTGAAATTGAACCTTATGGTGGTGCATCAACTTGTGTTGGTGGGGCGATTCGCGATCCATTATCGGGACGTTCATATGTTTATCAAGCGATGCGTATCAGTGGTGCGGCTAATCCATTAGAGGAAATCAAGGATACTTTGAAAGGTAAATTACCACAACGAACAATTACCACCAAAGCGGCACATGGTTTTTCTAGCTATGGTAATCAAATTGGTTTAGCAACTACCTATGTTCGTGAAATCTATCACGCGGGTTATAAAGCAAAACGGATGGAAGTCGGAGTAGTTGTTGCAGCAGCACCATTTGCAAATATTCGCCGTGAACAACCTATCGCTGGTGATGTGATTATCTTAGTTGGTGGTAGAACTGGGCGCGATGGTTGTGGTGGTGCAACTGGCTCATCTAAAGAACATGATATTAATTCAGCTGCTACATGTAGTGCTGAAGTACAAAAAGGTAATCCAGTTACCGAACGTAAAATCCAACGTTTATTTAGAAATTCTGAATTAACTAGGTTAATCAAGAAATGCAATGATTTTGGTGCTGGTGGTGTGTCGGTAGCTATTGGTGAACTAGCTGATGGTGTCTTGATTAATCTTGATCGTGTACCAACCAAATATGTTGGCTTAACTGGTACCGAATTAGCCATTTCCGAATCACAAGAGCGTATGGCGGTTATTGTTGCAGCAGCAGATGCAGATAAATTTATTGCACTTGCAGATAATGAAAATCTAGAAGCGGTAAAAGTAGCCGATGTAACCAAAGAACAGCGTATGACGATGGTATATCATGGGGATAAAATCGTTGATTTATCACGTGAGTTTTTGAATACCAATGGTGCTAAATCTTATGCGCAGATAGTTGTTAGTTCGCCATTGCGTTCTAATAAACCTCAATCAATTCTTACTACTACAGATTTTATTACGGGTTATCGTCAACTAGTTGATAATTTAAACTGTTGTTCGCAGCAAGGTTTGATTGATAATTTTGATGCGACTATCGGTACTTCAACATTATTAATGCCATTTGGGGGTAAATATCAGTTGACTCCAGTACAAGTTTCGGCACAATTATTACCAGTTGAGGGCCTAACTGATAGCTGTAGCTTAGCTAGCTATGGTTATGATGCTGATTTAGCTAGTTGGTCACCATTTCACGGGGCGTACTATGCAGTAATTGATTCAATTGCTAAAATTGTGGCATGTGGTGGTGATTATCGTGAAATTCGTTTTTCGTTCCAAGAGTATTTTGAACGTCTTGGACAAAATCCTGAAAAATGGG
>RXKA01000067.1 GCA_003962985.1 Pseudomonadota bacterium
TACATTCCGCCACGTATTCAAAACTAGAAAACAAACATCTGTGTTATTACACCAAAGGTTCAAAATATGACCACAGTTCGCGACGCTGCGCCATTGTTGTAAAACGCCTATTACATGATATACCTAAAACGATTCGGATCGGAACAAGGGATGTTAAAATAGGTGCCCTTATTTTACATAGGTTCTACGTCCAACTAAGAATTCACACATTACTATGCTACAATTTCTGTTATTTTTCATAACACCACTCATTATTCGATGGCTACCTCTAAGCCCACGATGATATTTATTTTCGAAATTAATATCCTAACAATTTCATCCAAGATTCTCCAAACAATACGCCAAAAATTGCTACCATTGTCCATCCGGCTATGGCTAATCCGGCATCTTCATTCTTATTTTTGAACCTACGAGCAACAATTAAAATTGCGCCGCATACAGCTAGGAGTAAAATTAGGTAGTATTGGTCAGTCATAATTAAAATGGTTCCTCGACTTTATCAGTTCTATAACGCTTTGCAAGATTTTCTTCTCTATCAACAACTCTTAAATTATCAATTCTATTGTCATTTGGAATATTGTTAATATGGTCAATTTCATTTGTCGGCCAGCTTCCGAAATATAAAAACCACGCTAAAATATGCAGTTTAAAATTTTTCTTTCCTAAATTAAATTCTTTAATTGGACCAAGACAAGTCTTCAAATACCCCTTGCCGCAATTAGTACCTATAACTTTTCCAGTTTTAATATTTTTAACTTCGCCGCTGAGTTCATCATATACATAATTATCCTGAATATACTTTAACCATTCTTGGCTAGGTTCAATCGGGATACAATTTTGTATTGAATATTCACTCATATTAAAAATGTCTATCAACTGTATTTCTAAGAATCTTAACCAGTTGTGGACTAAGTTTAAATCTATCAGTGTTGTGTTCAATAGATTTATGAACATTGCCATTTTTATTGCGCTTAGTCGCCGCTATCCAATCACACAACATTTCAGTTATTTGAAATAAATCCATTTCATCTACACCATTAGTAAAATGCTCCGGATGATGATCGTTTTTGCTATAATGATGGTCAATAGCAACCTTTACCTCTTTTAATAATACATCATATTCGGGGCTACCATATTGGGTTTTAGCAAGTTTGTGATTATTAGCGGCAAAAATTTCAGCTTCAGGATTTTCAAATTTTGAAGCGTCATGTTCTTTACCGCGTCTAACTAGCTCACTAATAGAAATTTGTATGTTTTTTCTTACTTCTTCTACGTGTTCTAATGTTACTTTATTATGTTCTAATAATTCTGAATTCATAAATTGCCTTTAAAATTACATACTACCATATGATACCCCCAAAAATTCAATTCTTTAATTCCTAGTTCGGCTTTGATGACATCGCCAATTGGGCAATAAACATTCAACCATACGTTAGTTTTACTAATTACTATATCTTCAACATTATACCAAGCGGCGGCGCTTTGTCCATGATATTTTCTTACTTTATGATAATCAAAATCTCCATGAATATCTGGAAGAACAATGCTTATATGGTTTTTGTATAAAGGAAGATTAGTTTTTACAGTATTATACCTATAGCTATGATATAATCGACGATAATAAGGGCCAATATCTCCTGCGACGTTGATCCTTACTCCTTTATTTACTTCGATTATGCCGGTTAATTTATGAGTATAAATATAATCCATTATGGGATTGGTACTACAGATTTAGCGGCACCTTTAACAATGCCCTCTGTAATAGACTCTACAATGGGAGCTATATCCTGTAAAGCCTTTTCCCGGTCGGAGTGATAATCATTAATAGTAATTTTAATGTCATTTGTGCCACCGTGTGGAGGGTACATAACACTAATTCCGCCAACCTTAGTCCAGTCAAAGAATCTGTAAGTGACAAACTTTTTATCACCGACTTCAATACGGGTAATAGTGCAACCAGTAAGTAATGATACTGAAATAAGAATGAGTAGGATTTTAGGCAATAGTTTCATATGTGGTTATTAAAATTGTGTGACCGCTGCATTTGTAGCATGTCCAATAAGATTCTTCGCAAGTAAATTCTGTGTCGGGAATAAAAGTATAGGAGTTACGATTATCATCTAATGAAATAAATTTACCGCAATGTGAGCATTTAGTCATATTAGTGATGGTTATCAAACCTTTTATGTTCTTTCTTATCCATTATCTCAAGAAGTTTATCAGCAGACAATGGGCCATCTGGAAAAACATCAACACTAGTTTCTAATATTTTACCCTCTTGTGCATCAGGTAAACTAGATTTAAGTCCAGCATGATTATGAGAATGAATATGGCATCCCATTCTATGAGCGCCATTAAAAACCTTAATCGGATAATGAAATGCCGCGACGCTCAAATTAACATTATTTATTTTTAAATCGTATTCTACATATTCCGACAAAAATGTAATATTGTTATATTTAAATGGATATATTTCTAATTCTGAATTAGTAATTCCATGAACTTTTAAATATTTATCAACTTCCCTTCTATAAATGCGGGAAGTAGAACTTTCATGATTACCATTTTGGTATATAATATTTGTATTTAATGATTTGAGATAATTTTCTACTTGCTCAGGGGAGGAATTTAAAAATCCATCCCCTAAAATAACTAGAGTATCATTTGGTAAACAAGTTTTATTAATTTTTTCTCTAATTCCATTAGCATGATCTAATGCCGATTCATACCCGCGAGACTTCCAAATCGGAACGTCCCATTTCGGATCATGAAAAACATGAAGGCACCCCCAAAAGAAAACTTTATTTACGCTATTATGAATTAATTTTACTTTTTTGTTCATTTTCTTCTGATATTAGGTGTAATCACTATAGATAACTTATACTATGAATGCTAACAAAACATCCTACTGGAGTCAAGAAGAAATACAGTATCTTATTGAGAACTATGGTTTCAAAGAAACATCAGAAATTTCTAAATATTTAAATAGAACTGGACAAGCTATAAGAATGAAAGCGATGTATTTAAATGTAAATAAAAAGATTTATAGAGAATGGAATCAAGAAGATATAGATAAACTAATAAAACATTACCAATCAAAAACTAAAAAAGAATTATTAGAAATATTTCCAGATAGAACGTGGAGTAAAATAAAAAGTAAAGCTACCAATCTAAAAATAGCAAGACAAAGAAAAAATCCAGATATAATCAATGGCGATTGCTCGAAACTTCTGGAAGAAACAAATGAAGCGTATTATTGGATAGGATTTTTATTAGCAGACGGACATTTTTCTAAAGAAAATAGATTAAAATGTAGTTTATCAGTGGTGGACGCAAACCACTTAGAAAAACTAAGCAATTTACTACAAACACATTCAAAAATATACAAAAGGAAACTCTGTAAAGATGCGTGTAATCGAAATGATACTATCAATATATCGGTAATGGATAAATTTTTTATAGGGAAAATAAAAGAAAAATTTGATATAGATAATAATAAAACGGAAAACCCGCCAAACCTATCGTTTTATCGGTCTCTTCCTGTTCATTTATTTATATCATTATTAATTGGATTTATTGATGGTGACGGGCATATTGCATTCCAAACCGGGAGAAAAGACTGTAAAATAGTTATACAAATACATTCTTCATGGGTTGAGTTCTTAAATCTTGCTAAAAATAGATTAGAAGAAATACTCAAAATAAAAATTCCAGAAGCGAGAATTAATAAATCTGGATATTGTTTTATAGTATTTAGTAATCTTAAAATATGTCGGTATCTAAAACTATTTACAATGCAATACAATTTACCAGTCCTAAATAGGAAATGGGATCTTATAGATGAAAAAAAGATAAGTAAATATGAAATTGCTGAAAAGAACAAACCTTTAATAGAGAAAGAACTAGAAAACGGTTTATCAGTTAAACAAATTATAGATAAACTAAATGTAACAGAAGGACAAATACTTCGTTTAAAATATAAATACAAATAATGTCAAGACTGCGGTTTGTCCATACAAACCTCACAATATACTTTATTTCCCTTAAAACTCGCCCGGTTACTAATTAGGGTACTATGTTTTCTACCTAGATCGTCCGTAAAGTCAATGAGAACTCTAATCTTACAAGAGGAACAATGGGTTAGGTGTTTGAGTTTATTCATGTTTATTAAAATATGTAGTAATTTGCGTTTCTTTTACAGAACCAAATCTAATAATGGTGCCATTTTCAAAAAAGATATATCCATCACAAACGCCATGGCCACAACATGCGGCTTTAACTCCGGGTAACTTACCTAAACACGGATCTGTGTCGTCAGAATTTCTGAACCTATTACATTTTACACAGGGACGAGGATTATTTTTAACTAATTCATCATTATCCATGTATCTTATTCCGTCTTTAGAATAATACGCTTTATTACCAAGTTCTCCACCAGACACCTCTAAAGCTTCTTTTGTATAAAACTCAAAAGAATCAATGTGACCCAAATAAGGGAGCTTTTTATTAGAGGTATTCATATTTTTCTTTTCCCCTTTTCTTCTATCAAATCAATATATACAGGATATTTATCAAAAATTGGGCGTAATTCCTCAATGTAATATTGCTCATCTATTGATGAGAGTCGTTTGTTTGTTTCGTTACCAAGATCGACCGCATCTTTATACCTCTGATAATTATCCTCTACATGTTTAATACAATTCAACAAATAATCATCACTCATATCGGTGATAAGAATTTTTTGTTTTTGTTTATTAGTCCAGTACATATTACAGTAATTCTTCAGGGCAATTTAAAATTTCACCAGTATTAGGCACAACATGAAACGCTTTATCATCTATAAAATGAGTAAACGATTTTAATTTTTGAGCAGTAATAGGTAATTCAGGAAGCCCTGCATCTTTAAGAAAATTCGTAATCATTTCCCGCTGAGAATATAATTCAATTGAATCCATAGTCGCAACACGGGCGGTAAAAATTGATACTTTATAACCTTTACTTAACCAACGTTTTACATTCTCAACCATTGGTTGAATTGGAGTTCCTACTTTACGGGCTTTCCATGAGGATTCATATTGGGATAAAGTTTTATCAAAATCGAGTGCAATGTGTATAGTTTTGTTCATTTTTTAGTAAATCCTCAAGTATCCTCTAGTAGTCTAAACTCCAGTAATCATAAGTGATCTTGTGAAAATCATCAACCACTCCGTATGAGCTTTTTCAATAAAATTCGGATCATCCGGCGGTTTTTCATATACTAATTCGCCATTTTCCTTATGAATCCATTTGCTATATTTTTCTTCATACCATTCTTCGAATGGTTTGGTATTATTTGGATTTTTATCACTCATGTTTGAATCAATTTCAATTCCTATAAACAATAACCTCTAATCCAGTAGAAGGTTCATTAATTACCTCGTTCGCATCAACCTCAATAAACCACTCTTTAATATTAGAATTATTAAATACATGAATAATCCATTCATGAGGCGGGGTCTGATCGTTGCCGCGAATAGTACCAGAAAAAGTTACTCCATTATCACAAGTAACATAAAGACGATAATCATTGTATGGGGAGATTTTTTCAGCCCGTGTTTTCATAAGTTGAGTATCTGTTAAATTGACTAGCTAAGCAATAAAAAAATGCGCCTGAAGCGCATTTCTTTAAATTGGGTAAAAAATTATATTAAACCATTCTTAATATTCTGCTCTACGATAGATTTATTCATTGGCTTGGATAATTTTATTGCACTCCATCCAAACAATCTTAGCACAAAATAAATCAAACATCTTTGAGTAAATCTAACACCACTATTACCCATAATTTCTAAAAATATACTATCGGCAACAGCACGATTAAATTTATTC
>RXKA01000131.1 GCA_003962985.1 Pseudomonadota bacterium
TTTTATCTTCAATGTAACAGAATATTATTTAAGCTAGATGCACAAAAAAGTTAAATATCTGATCAATTAAAGCCATAAATATTTTAATGTTATATCTGTATTTAGTGTTACAATCTGTTGTTGAATACTAAATGTGGTGATTTAATGCTTAAGATTTATAGTTATGATATCTCTTTGACCGATGTTCCAAATGAAATTAGTTTAGCTTTTGCTGTTGCAGGTTGCAATCTAGGATGTCGTGATTGTTTTTGGCAACATTTGCTTGATGCTCCGACACAGATATTGGATGATGAGATGTTTCAAACGCTCTTGATTAAATATCAAGGATTAATTAGTTGTGTCTTATTTTATGGTGGTGAGTGGGAGGCTGATGATTTGATTACTAAATTGCAGTGTGTTCATGATGCTGGTTTTAAGACCTGCTTATACACAGGACGTACACGGGTGATAGAGCCAATTCGCGCTAATTTAGATTATCTGAAAACTGGGCGTTATGATTCCCAAAAGGGTGGCTTGACATCAGCGACTACCAACCAACGCTTTTATGATGTAGTAGGCAAGCGTGATTTAACACATCTATTTAGAACTATTTTACCAACCAGATAGTAATAACTAACCAATTATGATGGAGATACGGAAATGAATTTATTTACTCAATTAACTAATTTACAATTAAATAATAAGCTAGCATTTATTGACAATTATTTAAGTGATCACAATTCTGCGGATTCTTCTATTTTGGATGCAAATGCCAATATAGCCAATAAGAATGTTGCAACATTAGCTCAGGAGCTAAATAAGGATATTAATTTACAGCTTAGTCGGAGTTTGATGTTTCGCGAAATAGAAAATAATTTTGGTATAGAATTAGCGCATGAATATATTCGCCAATTAAATAGTCATGAAATTTATAAACATGATGAAACACACCCTTTTTATCCATATTGTGCATCAATTACAATGTATCCATTGCTATTAAATGGATTAACAACATTGGGTGGTGAATCTTTAGCGCCTAAACATTTGGATAGTTTTTGTGGTTCATTCGTTAATCTAGTATTCGCTATTTCATCACAATTTGCAGGAGCTTGCGGAACGCCTGAATTTTTATTGTATTTTGACTATTTTGCGCGGCGCGATTATGGCGATAACTATCTAGAAACACATACTCAACAAATTAATAATCATTTACAACATGTCGTTTATGCGTTAAATCAGCCAGCTGCTGCGCGAGGTTATCAAAGCATTTTTTGGAATATTTCCGTATTTGATCAGTATTTCATGGATTCTTTATTTGGTGAATTTATTTTTCCAGATGGTAGTAAACCTGATTTTAGGTTAGTCGGCAAATTACAAGAGTTTTTCTTACAATGGTTTAATAATGAACGGAATAATGCTATTTTAACTTTCCCTGTGGTTACGGCGGCAATGTTAACTAAGGACTCACAACCGCGAGATGAACAGTTTGCATTAATGTGTGCAGATGAAATGGCATCAGGTAATTCATTTTTTATTTATATGTCACCAACTGCGGATAGTTTAAGCTCTTGCTGTCGATTGCGCAATGAGATGGTTGACAATACCTTTTCTAATACTTCTGGGGTTGGTGGCGTTGCTACAGGTTCGATCAATGTAATTACATTAAACATGAATCGGTTAATTCAAGATGGACGTGATTTAGCACTTGAAGTTCAGAAGATTCATAAATATCATGTTGCATATCGTAAAATAATTGAGCGTTTTTTGGCTTGTGATTTACTGCCAGTTTATAAAGCTGGGTATGTAAGTTTAAATAAACAATACCTGACTATTGGAATTAATGGACTGCTTGAAGCTGCTGAAAGTATTGAAATTTCACCTGTGACAAATTTGGAGCAATATATTGAATTTGTCCAAGGGCAACTAAAAATAATCTATGACGAGAATAAACTAGCGAGCCACAAATATGGCTATTTATTTAACACTGAATTAGTGCCTGCAGAAAATCTGGGCGTGAAAAATGCTAAGTGGGATAGCGAATCTGGTTACATGGTAAAGCGTAATTGTTATAATAGTTATCTCTATCCTGTCGAAAACGACCAAATAAACGTTATTGATAAATTTATGCTTCATGGAAAAACTTGTTGTCAATATTTGGACGGTGGCTCAGCAGTTCATCTAAATACAGATGGATATCTTACTTCTCAGGGCTATTACAAACTATTTCAGTTAGCTGCCAAAGTTGGATGTAACTATTGGGCGACGAATGTCAAAGTCACATATTGCTGTACTTGTCATAAGATATATAAATTAACCACGACGAATTGTCACTATTGTGGTTCTAGTCACGTCAAATATGCTACGCGAGTAATTGGCTATCTAAAATTGATTGATAATTTTAGTTCAGCGCGTCGTGATGAGGAATCCTTACGCTATTACCATATCATATAGAGAATTAATTTTATCTAATATTTTGGGATTTTATTTTTCAATTGATGAAATTTATCGGTAATTTAGGTTAAAATAGCATATTATTAAACACTATCTGGATGATACAAATGAATTACAAGAATTGTGTGCTTTTTTTGACTGCTACTATGTTAGTAGCTTGTAATAATGGTAGTTCTAGTTCCACAAATATACCGAATAGCTTATATTATCAGCAACTGTGTAAAGATACAGGTGGTTATTTTCAATATGGGATAGTTAATTCACCGCCAAGTAGTGATTATCCATCGGTGACTAATTATAGTTATGGTAGTGAATCTATTGATGGGGTTCCATTGTCGCATACACATATTGAAATTACTTCTGCAATTGATGGTAATATTTATGATGTAGCGATTGATAATGTATTTGCGGCTAATTACAATAATGAAAGTTACGACGTATTTAGCAATCAAGTACCAGCTAGCTATAGTAAAAACCTAACAGCTGGAAGTATGATTTATTTATGTAGTGGTAACCCATCGGGTGTTCCATATCCAGTAAGTGGCGAATCATTTGCTGTTCAAGGATTTGACTGGGTACATACTAACTGCGTTGCTAATGGTTATCATTCTTGGTATAAAAACGGTTGGCTGTATGATAGTAACAATAATAATCTGACTAATAATCAGGCGTATTGTTATTTATGGAAAAATTAGTAGGTGTGATGCTAGCTTGATAATTTATATAATTATATATTTGGATTGCTAAAATAATTTGGTATCAAATAGTTCCTGATTGCAGAAGTAAAATATTACAAGGTATTGTTTCATAGTATATCCAAAATCACGTTTAATTTTTATTAAAAAAGTAAATGTTATTATTTATTCGTTTTAGTTTATAATTTAATGGACTCAAATCTTCTTTGGTTGGTTTTATTATTCCTTCACTAAAAAATAATATTTCTTTACCAATTCTAGATTTGTAAGCAGTATGTTTGAATGAGAGCTTTTTAGGCGAATACCCAGAATATAGCAAATTTAAATAATGTTGAAAAACCAAGTAGTAATAGATTATTACCATCGTGGGCGCTATCATTGAACGATTGATTAAATTTATTTTGTTGGCTATTACGCCGTACTAGCAATTGATTATCTTATGATATGATCTTCACATCTAAAATCAAGTCAATATCTTCAGAAAAGTATTCAATTATCTTGAATACTTTTGGTTTCATTTGTAAAAAACTTAGCAGAAATATGCAACATAATAAAAAATAATAGCCTAGAAAAGAATAAACTAATATCATTTAATGGAATTGCTCCGTGCATTAGGTCATTTCTAAGATTAAACCCTGCTTTTGTTTCTTCTGAATTACTAAATAGAGTTTTTAATAAACAAATCTCATAGTTTTTAAATCCTAATTGCACCATTTCATTGTGATTATTTACTATATCCGTCATGTACCTCGAGTGACGAGAAAACTTACTATTTCGTTTCTGAGTTGATGCAATTTCACCAATATTATCAATATTTCTTTGAAAGCAAAACTCTAGGTTTGGAACTAATAAAAACATAGCCGCATAAATTAAATCTTGCTCATTAGATAAAAACATTTTGGTGGCTATTAATATTTCTTTTTTGCGATATTCAAAAAATGAATTTTGATTTACTAATCCAATAATATAGCCTTTAAACTGTGCATCTTTTTTTATTTCAATATTAAGTGAGTTAAATAATATATTAGAAATATTTAACAACGTATCAAAATAACCATGTATAGCATGTTGTTTTTGTGCCTCTAGTCCACTTAATTTTTTGTCAATTACTCCTAGTTTAAGCCAAGTGTCACCAAAATCCAATATACCAATAAGACCTCTATCTGGTAATATGTCAATTTTGAAATCTTGTGTTTCAGAATTAAAGTAAGTACTATGCTGGGCTTCTAAAAGGTCATTAAATGCCGATAAGAGATAATGAATTTTTTCCATCGGCGTTTTTTTATTACTTAGATTTAAATTAATCATTGATTGATACTCAAGATATGTTTGTCCCATATTGTTGTTTATTGACTCTTGTATTTCAGATGAATGGACTGTGATTGGATTCTTGATAACATGATTAAACCAATATTTTTGACTTTCAGCAATATCTCTTTCTAGAACTGCTTTAAACTCTGCTAGTCCTGTTATTGTATTAGGTGATTTGCTAGCTACGACTTTAAGTCTTTGATAGCAGTCAGGGTTATTTTCACATCTTGCTTTTATGTTGTATAAATGAGCTATGCTAATTTTATCTTTAAAGAAATCATGATATGTATCAAGTAATGTTAGACAAAATGGTATATCGCACTCAAGATACACATCATTAAAATTATCCAATATAGGTGAAAGTAACAATTTTCTTTTATTTGTATTATTTTTTCCTGTAAATGACTCATAACTATTTAAGTGTGTGTAACAAATTTTATTTGCACTATACAATTTTGAAATACAGCTATTTAATTGAGATAATCTTGGTTCCCCTAATTGCTTAAAGTATTTATGTTTAAATAAATTTATTAATCCAGTAATTAAGTTAGCGCATGAATCTTTGTGGATTTCATTTTCTAAAATGAAATCCACAAAATAATTAGCTGAAGTATTAAATGCAGCTATAGATTCTTTTCCTTTGTCTTTGTTGCATAATACAAAAGATGATTTAAAATCGTATATTTTTGCTAAGACTAGCTGATTTTGGATATTACTTACAAGCTGTTCTATTTCTGGAAACCTGTTAACAATACTTAACAATCCACTGTTTAAAGGATGTTTAACATCATAGGTTTGTCTATTTTGAAATAAGTTATAATTGTGACATTGGTAAATCAAATAAATTTGATAATAGATTGATTTATTATCGAGCTGTTCTATACCATTTTCATCAAAATCTTTATATCCGACGATAAATTCTTTTCTTTTTAAAAGTTCTTGTATTTTTTGTTCAATCATAGATCACCATTGGTCATTTTAGACATTGAGACATGTTTTAAATTTTTTAATTTATTAAGTTGTTGCATCTCTATCCAAATCAGCATAATAGTTATCACCATCTAACGTTAAACGCTTTTGGCGGGCGATAAATGCAAATCCACTACCAAGTTCTAATAGAAAATGATGTAAATTATCAATTAATGCTTGTTCTAGATCTGACTCCACTAGGCGATGTGACTCTGGTAGATTCAGAAATTCTAAAACAACTGGTTCTTTTAGCGCATCTTCTGGTTTGGTTATTATTTGTCCTTGAGTAGCTAATTCCAACAATCCTTGCTTATCTTTACTTTTGGCTAGTCTATCAAAAAGTAGGCTATTAATTTGACGCTCTAATTCTCGACCATTCCAGTTATTTTTTACCGCTTCTATTTCATAAAACGAACGTGCCTCGTGGCGTGAAACCCGCATTAATGCACGGTAATGA
>RXKA01000185.1:0-310 GCA_003962985.1 Pseudomonadota bacterium
TAAACTTAACAAATGAGGCTTAAAAAGTGGTGCAGTTTTAGACCGGCTGACTGAAATAAAGTGGTGCACTTTTAAAACGGGCTTGACAGTATAAGAATGACAACACAAGGTAGCAAATACAATAAAAGGGTTGATTTTAATCCAGGCGTGGCATTCAAGCATAATACTAGACAAATGAAAACTATCAACACAAAAGTTGATATAAAACCAGAATGTTATAACTTTATGAAACAAGGTGAAACATTTATAACAAAGTGGCAAGAATATGAAAAAATTTATACTGAGAAAACAGGGCAAAAGGTTCAAAAGA
>RXKA01000185.1:360-5863 GCA_003962985.1 Pseudomonadota bacterium
GAGAAATGATTGTTATAACTGATAGTCATACAACATTAGAACACTTGAAAATGTTAACAGAAGAGATCCAAAAACTAACTAAGTGGAAAGCATTACAAATAGCCCACCACAAGGATGAGGGGCATTATAAAACAGTTAACGGCAAACAAGTAGAGCCAAAAGAATTTATAACAAATTATCATGCTCACATAGTTTTTGAATGCTACGATAAAAAAACCGGTAAGTCAATATTGCTAAATAAAAAACAAATGTCAAAATTACAAGATTTGGCGGCAATATGCTTAGATATGCCAAGGGGAGAGATTAATAGTGGCAGAGTGCATTTAGAACCAGAGCAGTATAAACAAGCCCAGATTGACAAAGACAAAGAAATTGAAAAGGCAATTGAAGAAAATACACTAATTTTTGATACATTATTAACTAATGAAAAACAAAGTAATAAAAATTTGAGTGCAGTAAAAGATTATATTTCAAACAATTTGAATGAAACTACTAAAAGCAATAAAAAACTATCACTTTTAACGCAAGAATTACAAAAAACAGTTAAAGCATTAGAACAGGAGAATAACTCATTAAAATCACTGAATAAAACATTGAATAATGAATTATTGGCAGCAAATGATGATATCGAAAAACTAAAAGAACAGAATACCGAAATAACTAACTACTTTTTAACTGCAAAAAGAGATTTAGAAGATTTGCAATTGATATTAGACACATTGGGATTAAGTGAGATTAAAACAAAACTAAAAGATGCAAAAAAGAAATTCAAAGCAGATTATGACAACACTAGAGAGCTACTGAAGGCTAGTGGTATTGCCTCCCAACAAGATTATCAAGAACTAAAAATAAAGTTTACTGAAATTAATGATAAACTTTTAATGCTGAATAAAACAAACATACCTGTCAAAATCAATGATATGAATATATGACTGCAAGGTTTCTACCATTTCTGACAAGGTCTTTTTCTTTTTTCACCACTCATGCCGTGGTGGCACGCTGCTCGCTTGGAGGTTATTTATATACATTGCTCAGAAGACTGAAGCATACTGGCAAAGATATAAATAACTAAGGGTATGGCAACCCCTACAACCGTGCCTCCTTTAAGGGATATATAATGATTATACAAAATACCATCCAATCTATAAAAGCTTAATATTGTCCAATTTGCTGATTTATATTAATATTAAATTATCGTCATACATATAAAAATCATGACATTCATTGCAGAATGTGAACTTTATGAAAAATATTCACATAATAGTAGTCTATTAATTTACATCTCTAATTGTGAAGTAATTATATCTAAAACAGGTATAATTACTTTTTATGACTTATATTCCTCACTGATTGTTATAATTCAAGCCGTTCAGCTTCGTCTAAAAACTCATCCATGAAAAATTCGAAGTAGTGAAATAATTCATCGAATAACCACATATTATAAATAAAAACTAAGCTCTTAGTTCTTTGCTCTTCAATAGATAAATTCCACTCTTTATTCATTTCATACCAATCTTTTGGTTCACCACCAGTTTCATCGTAATATCTGGCTAATTCAAACCAATCATTCTTACACTCTTTGAGATATTTCTTGCTTATCATGAAGAAATAACGATCAGCATTTTCTTTTGTTTCCTCTATCATCCTTTCCCAAAGAATACCTTCAACAACCTGATTTAGTATAATTTCAACATGATTTCGATCGTTAACCCTCTTTATGTCTTTAAAAGAATAATCATCTGGCAAGTCAATGCCTGGCATAAATGAGACATTCTCCTCTACAAATTTCACTAATTTAGCAGATGGATTAACTTTTTTATCTATCTCTCTTCTTGAATAGTGATATAAAAATGCCCCAGTCCCCTGAGGAATATCTTCATCTCCTGATTCGATGGCTTTCCATAAAGTATTTGCTACTTTATCCAAAAACATTTTATTTGACATTAGGTGATAAACTTTATAGCCTAAATTTGTTTTTCTAACTCTTGGTTTTGGTGCAACTGTTTTCAATGACATAAATTATTTCCTTTTTAAATTTTTCTATATATCAGGGCTATTTCCCTTTACTGCATCACAATAGCCACAAATATATTATCAACTGTAAATATTTATGGTTATTGTGTTCTACTTCTAAGATTGTGTTATATATGTAAATAATTAAGCTGTTTTACTAGTCTTATAATTATCTGCTAATGATTGTTCAAACAGGTTTTTGATTGTTATATAATCGTAAGTATAGTGTTTATAGCTATCTGCTTTATTAATAAAAATATTTAGTATTCCTGTTGTTTTGTTATGTCCGAACAATGTTAATTCTATTTCTTTAGATAGAATATGTTCACAAAAATATTGAATTGATTTGGTAATTATTTTAAGTGTAATTTTTTGCTGAGATATATACATTCTCTTATCAATTTTCAATTCTTGGTCTTTTGCTGTTGTTTTATTAAAATCTGATAAATTAGAAATATTCTTCACTTTTTTATAAGCTCTAGTATTATTTTCTACTAATTTATTATTAATATATACTTGCACTAGCTTATATATTGTCTTTGGGCTAATATTTGTATCTAAAACAGAGTTTATTACCATGGATATACTTAGAATGTCATAGTAAGTTAATTCTGTCGATAAATTAGCTATTTTTTGTACTTTATTCACTTTGCAGGTTTTAAATAATGTTTCATTTTTATATAATTTATAAATGTAGAAATTTAAAGACCTGTAAAACAGTCTTAGATCGATTAAATTATTATTGTGCAGTTGCTCTAATAAACTCTTCTTTTTGACTTCAAAATTCAACTTAGTTTTTTCACCAAACTTATACAAGTTTTTTTCAACATGTTTTAAATATGCATCAATATGAGCATATTTTTGGTTATTAATCTGTTCATCATTAATTGATGTTAAATTTGTTTTTACATTTTCTACTATAACTTTCTTTTGTAAAATATTAAAAATATTTGAGAGTAATTGGTTCATCGTTTTCCTTCTAAAATTACATGGTTGATAAGACCTTTTCTTATCATTAGGACATTATGATAACATTCAATAAATCAACTTGTCAAGTAATAAATACAATGAAAACAGTATGTTATATTACGCTTTTAGAGGTGTAGAGAGGTATAGGGAAGCATATGTAGGTATAGAAAAGCATTGAGAGGTATCCGTAGGTATAAAGGGTGATTAATAGGTATAGAGAGGTATGAAAAAGATGAAAAAAGATTAAATATTAATCTTAAAACTTAATTTAATTTATTAAATTATACCAGTTCTGATATAATTATTGTATTATAGCTATTACTATAATATAATTAAATGAATGGAACTAATTAATAGTGAAATTATTAAAATTTGTAGGGTCTGCATTAAAAGACCTTAGCGCTATGCCTGATGGGGTTAAACTTGATTTTGGTTATCAACTATATAAAGCGCAACTTGGGGAATTTCCTACAACAGCCAAACCATTAAAAGGTTTTGGAGGTGCTAGCGTAATTGAATTAAGAGAGAATTTCTGTGGTGATACATACAGGGCTGTTTACACTGTAAAGTTTGAAAATACAATATATGTATTACATTGCTTCAAAAAGAAAAGTAATTCTGGAATTGCTACACCTCAGGTTGATATTGAGTTAATAAAAAAACGCTTACAGGCGGCAATTGAAATGGAACTTATTAATAAGAAGGATAAGTAAAATGACTGATAAAAAAATTACTGAAAGTTGCGGTAATATTTTTGCTGATATTGGTTTACCAAATGCAGAAGAAATATTAGTTAAAGCGCAAATTGCGCATAAAATTGAACAAGAGATTAAAAACCGTAATTTAACACAGGCAAAAGCTGCAAAATTGATGGATATTCCTCAACCAAGAGTTTCTCAAATTATTAATGGAAATTTTCACGATATTTCTGAGCATAAGTTAATGCATTGTTTAAATAAACTTGGTTATAATATTAATATAAAAATTGAACCAGAAACTCGTAGTGAAATTGGGCATATAACATTGGCATTTGCATAATAGTTATTAATTATCGTTATAATATTATTATATTTAATTAGTCTGTTTATCTTATTGATAATATTAAAGTATAAATTACATGGGGGGGTAAAATCCCCCACTTACACAAAACTCCAAGTTCGATACAAGTTCGATTTATATACCTAAGAATACCTCTGCATGCTTCTTTGTGGTCGAATTAGTGAGAAAATTTATAGCGTTATAGCAATGTACTACAGCATGTTATGATACTGCTTAGATTTTTGAGAAACTAATTGGTGGAGTATTCAATTCCCCCCATCTCCACCAAAATTAAAACCCATAAATTAATATCTAATATCCTGTTTTATATTGTTAAACATTTTTTGTTTACTTTGTAAAAACAAGTCTCAATTTGCTTCATCTAATATCTACCTTTAAGTTTATAAACCAGAGCTGGTTTATTGAGGCATTAATTTATCATATCGTTTTATGAAATTTATTGTGTAGCTTATCTTTAAGTTGATTTAAATCTGTGATTTCTTGGTTTGGAGCATTTCTTAGTTCCTTTAGTTGGATAGAGTTATCGATACTTTTTTCTACACTGCTAACTAATTCTGGGGTTATTTGCTCTCTATGAGCCACATATTTTTGTGCAACATTATCTCCATTTGATAGGTCTGCGATAACATAGCCATTACGGTTATATACTGTTATATTGGAAATTTGCTCTGATCTTGATAATGCCTCTAATGTCGCAGGGATTTTACTGTATGCTTCATCATGTGATTCAAGTTTCACAGATCTACCACTACCATTCATATAAACATCACGCTCATATCTCTCGATACACGATGCTTGGCTTGCATGTTCATTTACTGAAATAACGTGCGCTTTTGCTTTATAACCGTGTTGAGTAAATTGTTCAGCGGTTTTTAATGGAGTATCAGGATTGCGCATTGTACCTTCTACCATCACATTTAAGCCTTTGGCGATCATGTCTTCTTTTAGTCGATCAACCACGTAATTGCTATATGGTTGCACTATATCCGATGTTTTATCTGGATCTTGAGCCAGCAGTTTTGTATATCTTGGATAGAGCTCTTTAAAATCATCGCCATTTAATGATATAATATTACTGTTGTACTTAGCTTCAAGTTTTTTGGTAATTGATGATTTACCAGCTCCTGGTTGTCCACCTATTATTGCAACAATTTTAGTATTCTCAGGAATGCATTTATCTACACTAGCTTTTAATTGAGTTGATGCACGATAATACATCTCTTCTGCAATGTTTTTATCGAATGTCATGATAAACTCCAGCGACTAAGAAGAGATTCAAAATAGTCCTTATTATTTTCTATAATTTTTTGTTGTTCAGGTTCATCATAAGGGGTTAATTCTTTGATAAGCGGTGACATTAGATTAGAAATATTAACTATTTCTTTATCTGTAAATTGATTATAGTAGGATTTTTCCAACCATAATGCAGAGCAGATTGAATCGTAATAGTGCATAAGGTCTT
>RXKA01000148.1 GCA_003962985.1 Pseudomonadota bacterium
CAAAATTTAATGGAATATAACTCTCTGCATTCTTCAAGGCTTGCGGTGATTTTTTATATAGCATATACTTATCAAGCGATAATTTAACCAAGCTCTTAGCATAATTGAATACACCAGTACCACTAGCAATAGGTGTATATAAATTAAAATAAGTTTGTTGTTTATCAACCATCAAATTAGCTGTACCATCACCAAGATCACTTTTACCAATCATGACATGTGGACTTTGTACTTTGATTTGAATTGGCATAACATTATGGTGAGATTTATCACCATCAGATTTTTGGTCATTTTGCGCCAATCCACTTACCGTATTTTTATTTTTCAAAGCGCGATCGATTGTTGCAATCCATTGCTCGATATTGACTTCTGGTAGGTTCACATTTACCGTCATTACCGCATCATTATCTGGATTAGCCAAGTAATTGGCACTACCAACTGCAATTTGTCCAGTTGAGTTAGTTGCTTTGCCACTCACAACCTGTTGACCATGTAAATTCTGCCCCAGACTCCAATCTAACAAAACTGAAGAGTCGCCATGTGGTGTTAAAGTCAGAGCAATTGGCATTGCTACATCTGATTCACTCCCAACTGGTGCTGGCGCATTCACACTTACCCCGACCAAATCACTATTTGCCGTCAAAATTTCAATTCCTTTTTTACCCAAAGTAAAATCAATTACAGTATTTGCTCGTCCACTAATCAAAGGACTTAAAAATGGTAAATAGAAATTAGCTACATCAGTATAATCTAAATTCGGCGCATTCACGTTAAAATGCATTTTTCCTTGCTGATTGATGTCGGCAGTTAATTTAGCCTTAGTTCCAAAAGCAACCGCATCCAAACCTTTAGAAGTTACACCATGTTCCGTAAAACCTAAATCACCAGTCACATGTTGAATCTCTGGTATTGGCAATTGAAACTTTATATCATTATCAAAAAATGTATATGTACCAGCTACAGTAGTCTTTTTTGGTTCTTTAAATGGAACTTTTAGATAAAGCTTTAGTTTACCTTCACCATTCGTTACCACTTTTTCTGGGAATTTACCAATAATATCATTGATTGGTGTATGAGCCAGATAATTCATAAAATTAGCAGTTGATCCATGAGCATTACCATCAGCCGTCAAATACACACCAGTTGGACTAGAATAGTCAGGGATTACAACAACCGTTGGATCTAAGGAATTACCACCCACAATACCACGGTCTGCTTTAACCGTAATATTAGTATTTTTCAAGATGAACTTACCATAGATATTATCTAATGTCGGCCATCCTTTAACGTATTGTAGTTTAGCCTTCTCAATATTTGCGGTAATATAGAATAACCCCGAATTATCTTGGAATGGAAAATTACTCAGTGGTCCTTTCAAAATCATATCGGCACTCTCACCGTAGCCACCAATCAATCCCATATTAAGCCACTCATGAACACTCATAGGAATTTGCTTAGGTAAATAATCACCAACTTTACTCGTTAAAACTCGTTCGACATGTGCTGTCATATCAATATAGCTCGGAGAATCAGGATTATTAGGATTATATGTAAATTTGCCCTCTGCTACACCAGAAAAATCTTTGGTTGCTAATGTAGTTTTATGCATAACAACATCAACAACACCATTCTTGGCTATACGCCAATCCACATTCGTATTTAACGCGTTAAACTCATAAGGGATTAAAAAGATTGAGTTATAAAGTAAAACACTACTTTCTAAACTTAACTTTAAATTACCCGCACTTTGATTAAAACTAACATTACCACTAACATTACTTAGACTTGGTAAATCAGCTTGATTTGACTGTAAACCAATGTGATCAAAATTAGCGGAGACTTGGAATTTACTTGGCTTAGTTATCGCACCATCCCATTTATATGCTAGATTTTTAATGATACCCTGCAAATTAATGCCATTCGTAGCATTAAATAAACTTAATAGATTATTTAACGCCACCAAATTGGTGTTTGATAATTCTAAATATCCATTTTTATTAATGAGATACTCACCATTAATTTGTGCATTATCAAATAACGCACCACTACTAGTTGCCATTTCTAAATTGCGTGCTTTAATTACATATTTAGTATTATTTAACAGATCGACATCAAGCGAACCGCCAAAGCGCGGTAAATTAACTACATCCATATCCGCAAGAGCTAATTTAAAATTATTAACATCAAAATTCGCATGAATATCCTGAACCATACCTTTTTTAATTGAGGCATGTAATGCTGTTGATAAACCACTAGATTCAAAATTAAACTGTTTCGGGAGATATTGGTTTAACTCGCGAATTAAACTAGTATTTTTGGCATAAACTTGCACCGCCAAATCGGCATTCTTCCATGATTGCCAATTTTCTACTTTACCACCTTGCCATTCCAGATTGGTATGGATATCATTACCTTTCTGTTTACCATATAATATCATGGCAAATCTATGTTTTGACCATAAATCACGCTCTAATGTCAACTGAATATTATGTAATTTTATCGATGGAATAAAATTTTTCTTATCTTCAAATGATAAACTAATATTGTTCAAATCAATATTTTTTTGCCGTAACAACCATGCTTCTAAATCAAATGGCAAAATACGCGTATTTTCCAAGGTCTGTGCTTCATTATCGGTAACTTGAATTCCATTAATGAATAATACTCCATTAGATTCATATTGAAAATCCAGATTAACACCACTAATTTCAATTTGATTAAATACAGGTTGAAAATTCCATAATGATGAATAATCAAGCACGAAACTCATTTGCTTGACATGCGAAGTCTGACTTGAATTATGAGGATTTTTTAACGTTACATCACCAATTAGAAGTTCTGGCATATAAAATTTATTCAATTGGCTCTTAATTTTGCCTATTTGTAAGACAAAACCAGTATTACTATAGACTAAATCACAGATTTTCTGTTTATACGATTCCAAATTAAAGAATAAATACCCAGCTATTGAAACCGAAACAATCACCGCGGTGAGATACAAAATAAACAGATATGAAAATACTCGAATTATTAATGAACGCCAAGAAATATTTTTTAAATTTAAACGCATACTACTATCATCTTTTCTAGTTTAACTACTACCAATTTTTTAGTATTAAGAAATTGCTTGTGATAAAATATCAACTCATAATGTGTATTATATCATCTACGCCACATTTGTTTACAGGCAAATTGGCTCTACAAAGGACTCTGTACCGTATATGAAAAAAATAGCAAAAGAAATTTTCAAAGCTTACGATATTCGTGGAATTGTCGCAACACAATTAACCCCTGCAACAGTTGAGCTAATTGGTCAAGTATTAGGTAGTATAGCAGTTGAAAATCAAGTTAAAGGTCTGGTTGTTGGTTACGATGGTCGTTTGACTAGTCCAATGTTAGCAACAAGTCTTATCAAAGGAATTTTGAGTACTGGCTGTAATGTCTATGAAATTGGTGAAGTAACAACTCCAATGGTTTATTTTGCTAACTATGAGCTAAAAACCTACTCTGGAGTAATGATCACAGGTAGTCATAATCCACCTGAATATAATGGTTTAAAAATGGTTATGGCTGGAGAAACATTATCTGGCGATAAAATTCAGGATATCGTAACTAGAATAGAAAATGGTCATATTACAACAGGTTCTGGGGTACATTATACCGAAGATATCACAGAAGCATACCTTAACAAAATTACTAGTGATGTAAAATTAAGTCGTCGCTTATCAATTGTTGTAGATGCTGGTAATGGGGTTGCAGGCAAAATTGCCCCTAAATTATTCCGTCGTATGGGTAGTAAAGTACTTGAATTATATTGTAATGTTGATGGAAATTTCCCTAACCATCATCCAGATCCATCAAAAGTAGAAAACCTTGCTGAATTGGTTGATGCGCTTCAGAAAACAGAAACTGAATTTGGTTTGGCATTTGACGGTGATGGTGATCGTCTTGGTGTTGTCACCAAAGATGGGCATATTATTTTCCCTGATCGTCAAATGATGCTGTTTGCTGCGGATATTTTAAGTAAAAATCCTGAAGGTAAAATCATTTATGATGTTAAATCATCACGTTTATTAGCCAGCTGGATTAAAGAAAATAATGGACAAGCAATTATGTGCCGTACTGGTCACTCATTTGTCAAAGCTAAAATTAAAGAAACTGGCGCGTTATTGGCAGGTGAAATGTCTGGTCATTTATTCTTCAATGATCGCTGGTATGGCTGTGATGACGGTGTGTACGCAGGTGCACGTTTATTGGAAATATTATCACAAGTAGAAAATCCTAGCGAATTATTAAATGCATTGCCAAATTGTGTATCAACACCTGAAATTAACATCGATGTTGAAGCCGAAGGTCGCCAACACCAAATTATTAGCGAATTACAAGCTAATGCAAAATTTGATGATGCAACTGAAGTAATTACAATCGATGGATTACGGGTAGAATATAGTGATGGATTTGGTTTGGTTCGTGCATCCAACACTACTCCTGTTTTGGTGCTACGTTTTGAAGCGGATTCTGCCAGCGCCTTAAAACGTATTCAAGACCAATTCCGTACTATTTTAACACCTTACGTAGCCACAATTACGTTTTAGGCAGTACTCCGATAACTAAATGAGGTTCAATTCAGAGTACCTGAGTTGAACCTTTTTTATAAACATATTTTAAGAAACATCATGAATAATCTGACTACGATTCAAACAATCGCTGTTTATATTTTACCGTTAATACTTGCAATTACCTTGCATGAAGCTGCTCACGCCTATATGGCGCATAAATATGGTGATGATACCGCCAAACAATATGGACGTTTATCTCTAAACCCAATGCACCATATTGATATTTTGGGAACAATTATATTTCCACTATTTAGTATCGTTTTGGGTGGCGGTATGATCTTTGGTTGGGCAAAACCAGTACCAATTAATTTTGCTCGCTTACATAATCCAAAAAAGAATTTGTTTTGGGTTGCATTAGCAGGTCCACTTTCAAATTTAGCAATGGCATTAATCTGGGCGCTAGCATTTAAAGCTTCAATTTATATGGATAGTTATTTTGGGCACCCATTTGCATTAATGGCGCAAGCTGGAATAGGAATTAATATAAGTCTTATGATTTTAAATTTATTGCCGATATTACCTTTAGATGGTGGACGCATGATTTTTTCATTGCTCCCAGCTAAGCAGGCACAGCAATATTCCACTACTGAAAGATATGGTATGTGGATTATTCTAATTTTATTATTCACTAATGTATTAGGTGCAATTATTCAACCAATATACTCAGTTATAGTACATTTAATTTATTCTTTATTATTGATTGGATAAAACACATATGCTTGCGGATGGCTCCAAACTCGTCTTCTTAGTCGACCCTGATGGCGGTCTAAATTTAGGTCACTACCATGGTGTATTACAACAGTTAAAACAATTACAATACGAATATCAAACAATAGTAGTTATTACTGATTTACGCTATTTAAACTCATTACCCAATAAGGCTACTGATTACAGTGCAAACATTGAAAAAATCGTAATTGATTGTTTGATTAGTGGAATAGATCCTTCGCAAACTATTATTTGCATTCAATCCCAAGTACCAGAACTTGCTGAATTAAAGCAAATAATGAGTGCTATAACTCCATTGGGTTGGCTGGAACGTGAGCAAAATTATAAAGATTTCCTCGAAGAAATCGATAATCGCCCC
>RXKA01000182.1 GCA_003962985.1 Pseudomonadota bacterium
AGTTCTATACATTGTTCGGGGGCGCATGGCTCTAAGACTGTGAAGAAAAGATTTTCTTCTCCATATTTATTATATGCGAACTGTAGTTTATTAGAATCATGTTTTTGTTTTCTAAGATCAGATATGTGATTTATCCATCTGTTATAGAATCCATTTCCGCTTTTGTATTTAGAATTATTTTTAGAACTACTTCCAATATAGAATTTATCATTATCTGAATTTTTAAAACCAATTAAATACACTCCAGTCTGTGCTGGGAATAACTTTTTATCTCTAATAGCATAAAAAATCTCCATTAAGAACTTTCCTCTAAATCAACATAGTTATCATTATTTTTAATATAGCCTTCCATGACACCAAATGCCCAAGATTTATTCTTTAAGAAAATAGGGGTTTTTCTTCCGTTATCAACACGCACAACGCATCCTTCGCGATGAATCGTTGGATCTAAAATGCTAGGTCCGTCAGTTAAATCATTAACTAATGCTTGTAAATTACGAATATTCCCATCAAAAATAAAAGATGGAATCAATTCTTTAACATGCTGTAGTCCTAACTCGGCACAACGCTCTTTGACTTGCGCCCAAGCCAAATCATAACTATTGCCCGATTCATCAATGCGCGCAATCCTATAAACATAAAACCCACATTCACCCGGCAAACAGCCATAAGTATATTTAATTTTGGAGCCATATCTTTGAGTAAATTCTTTATTATTCACTTCTTTAGTATCGTGCGCCTCCATAATTTCTCCGCCATTACTGTCATAGCCCACTAATTCACCATAAATCACTTCACCGGGATTTAGCCGATCTCTTACCTTATTCAAGAATTTAAATCTAAATTCTTCGTTTCCATAATAGCTTGTTGGATTATCTGCCGCTTTCAAAATAGTACGACGAGTACCAACTAAATATCCAAGTTTTTTTAGTTTAATGAATGGCAAATATTTACCAACGAAACGTAATAGTCTGTTATTCTCTTCCAAATAAGTATAACTAAACCGGCCAGACGTTCCATGAATTTTTTCTGAAATAGTAATTAGGTCTCCGGTCTTAATTGAATCACTTTTATACTTGAATTGCTCCGAATCTACGTGTTCAGGAAAACAAAAAGTAATTGTCTTTTTAACAGCCTTAACTTTATTTTTAGCATTTAAAGCTCGCAAAGTAGCCGGACTCACATACTTAGAACAAATTTTAATACCATTTAACTCATCGAATTGGTCTCCAATTTTCAGAGTTGATAGATCATATTTAGTATAAGATAAATAAGAAAGAGGGAAAGCAAATCCGTTGGATTTCACGCCTCTAAAAGATTGAGCCCGAATTTTAGCTTTACCCGGAGTAAAAAATCCACCGCCAATTTTCTTCCCGTTCTCATCTTTAATTGGAAATAAATTATTTACTGTACAAAATTCATCTTCAAAAATGCCATCAGTGTCAGCATAGCACATGATATCTCCCACAGATACGTCTTTACCTACTACAACAGTTTTCCCAAAAATTGTAGCCGTCATAATTCGATCCGCTCCATTGATAGGCTCAACCGAATCAATTTTTCCAATTATTAGTTTATAACTCATATTGTTTATGAAAAAGCTTTTATTACTAAGAACATGAGAAGAGTATAAATCAAAAAACTGAGAAGTCAACTTTTGAGTTTGCGAAGTTGTTTATTTAGTGAATTATTGTTTTTCATTTTTCCCTTTATACAAATCCGCCGCATATTCAATCAAATAAACGCGGGGCGCGACGCTAATTTTGATAACATTAAGGGTTTTAGGAATAATACATGAAAAGATAATTGTAGGCAAAAGAAAAAATGGAATAATTAACGCGGGAGACGGAGAATAATCATTTCTTTTCTTCATCCACTTAACAAATTTATATGTAACATATCCAATAATTACAATAGCTACCACTCCGACTACTAAATAAACAATTGCCTCCATCATTTTCCATTTAAGAAATTCATATACCACTTGCGGGGCTTGTTCATTTGCGAAATCGACAGCCTTAATAAGTGCGGTTTTAGACGCAGTATAAATATTCGCCCCCTCAGTTTTGACACCTTTGAGCATGTCAATTAGTACGGAATTAAGAGTTTCTTGTGTGGTGGGGGTTAAGGTTTCCATAAGTTTGTTTGTATTTGTATTCATTGATATTTAAACGCTAAATATTCCTCTAGTGTAAGATGATTAGTATTGCCGCTAACTTTGGTCCAAGCATTAAATTCATTGACTTGTCTAATCTTGAATTGTCTATGATGCTCAAATGCTGATCCAATAAACACAATAAATAAAATAAGGATTAGTGCAATAACTAAGTATTCAATTGGGGTGGGTTTCATATTTATTTCTTTCTATTATCATTTTCTACCCTAATCCATCCCCTGTCAAGCAAATCTTTGATTAGAACAATCATTTTTGGATCAAGATTAAATTCTTTCCACTGATTACTGTAATTATCATACGCAGCTTTCTGTTCTTCTTCGGGTAAATTGGTTATGTCATATTTTGGTTTAACGTGTCTGATAAAATCGCGCTTTTCAAATTTATTGTTGATTTTATCAATCATGAATGAATACGAATCAAATGCTTCGCAAAATCTAGGAATTACTTTGTGAGAAACTTTATAGTTATCAATTTCATTATTGGCAATTAACTCCACGATCTGCCAAGAATTACTAAACAAATCACAAATTTCTAAATATCCTCCAAGATGCTGCCAAATGCGGCAGTCTTGACTATATTTTTGTCCATCGCACGTTTTGTGATACTGTCGATAATTACGCGCAAAAAGTTTCTGAAATTTCCAACCATTAGGAATTAAGTCGGTAAATTTTCCAGTAAATTTGACGTATTTATTCATACTTTACATGCCTTCAATTTATTCACAATCGACAAAGCATATCCAACCCATTCATTATCTTTCTTAAAATATTGACTAATAATTTCTTGACGCTGAGATAAAGAGTGATTAGCTTCAGCAATTAGTCCATCCAATTTTTCTTGGCCGCAAATATCTAATAGAATTTTAATTCCATCGTCTGTCGTAAATACTAAATTCCATTCTTCCAATTGCGTAAGTCTAGTTATAGCTACTCCATAAAATATACCAAGTATTGCTTCATTATTTTTGGTGAGTTGATATGTATCGCTCATTGAGTGATAGAAATCTTTGATATATAATTCTTTAAGAGCTTCCTTCTCTTGTCCAAAAGCACATTGCCAAACATCATATCTCTCAATTGCTGATAATGGAATACTACGAATTACCTCTATATTTCTGCCGCTTTCAATATAGCGGCCTAAATAATATTTGGCTGAATGAACGTTTCTAAATTTGCTAGAATTATTATCATTCATAATTATGACATCAAAATATGCTTCGCAAGTTCATATTTGTCTCGTTGGCTTCCTTTGCCTAAATCACTCAAATTATGAGTTAAATCGGCAATTTTGACTTCGACAGCCATCCAAAATGCTCGGATAGATAGAATATAAGAAGCGTATGAAGAGTATTTACGTTTATCCAATAATTCCAATGCTTGAATAATTCTAAATCCACGCTCACTCGGAAGTCCAATTTCATTTAATTCAGAAATCAATGATTTCGGAGAATAATTATGATCTTCGGCGGCATCATGTGCCAATCCAACAATCATTAAGTCTTCGTGTAGTTCAATGTTGTCATTTAAATTGTTTTCTCCAACAAGTTTAGCTACCGCTTCTAAATGGGTAAAGTATTCTTTTCCATCCCGGCGTTTCTGTCCCTTATGTACCTCGCGCATAATTTCTGCGGTTCGGTTATAAAAGTTATAATTTGTAGTATCAATCATAAAATTTGGGTTGTCTAACGAGAATCGAACTCGTATAGGGAGATTCACAGTCTCCGGTCTTGACCATTAGACTATAGACAACATGCGGCGGACTATCAAGCAAAAAATGGTACGGGGTACAGGAATCGAACCTATAACTGTGCTTTATCAAAACACTATTTTACCATTAAATTAACCCCGCAATAAAAAAGGCGGCGCAATCGCCACCCTTGAATCTTAAATGTTTTACTTTGAATGTCAATCCCGAATCGCGCTAAAAATCACTTGCTGAAATTGACTCGTATTAGAATTAAAAATAATATTTCCACTAAACGGCTGGCCGACCGGCCAAGTAAAAGATGACATTCCAGTATAACTTAATACAAACCCATTAAAATTAACTGTCACCCCGGGAGTTGTAACACGAATACCAAATTGACGATTTGGGCGTCCCGGGGTAGGACGAAGCCAAAACGATTCGTATCCGCCCGAATAATTCACAACATTAAAAGTATCATATCCATTAAAATTCCAGTTGAAAAAACTAGAAAATACACTATATTTTTTGCGAACATCGGGATACACTCCCGGTGAAGGATTAACGGCGGTTCCAGACCATACAGTTTGCCCCGGAAGTTCATTTCTGGTAGCATATACATGCATATTTTCCACTTGGGCATTACCAAAATAGGTAAAGGTTAGAGCTAGGGTTAGGAGTAATAGATATTTTGTGTATTTCATGTGTGTTATTTGTTACTAAAGTAGTATTGCAGGATTTTGTGGTTTGTCAACTAAATTGGTGTTCCCGGCGAGAATCGAACTTGCGTCTATGCGATGAAAGCGCATCGTGTTGACCATTACACTACGAGAACATTAAAAAGAAACTAAAATTAAGGATTTCACGTATGATGACTAAAAAAAGAAGCGTTCTGTTTATGTATGTAATGCAAATAAACATCTATCTTTTTAGTTTTAAAAATTGGTAGCGGATGGCAAACTTGGAAATTTTTCGTGTAAACATACGGTACTATGAAAATTATCACAAGTCAAGAGGACTTTCAAACTCTAAGATCAAGACAATTAATTGAATTAGAATGTTGTTTTTGCTCTAAAATATTTACTAGACCCAAAAATCAAGTTATGGCTAATATAAAAGCTATTAAAAATAGAGATAACGGAAGGTTTTGTTCTCATAAATGCTGGGATAAATCGAATAGCATTAAAATTGAAATAAATTGTCTTTATTGTCAGATAAAAATTATAAGACCACCCTCTCATATTAAAAATGGCAAAGCTTTTTGCAGTCAATCGCATGCCGCACGTTATAATAACGCACATAAAACAAAGGGGTGTAGGCGGTCTAAATTTGAGATTTGGATCGAATCTCAGTTCAAAAATATTTATCCAGATTTAGATATTAAATATAATTTTCGTCTTGATAATAGCTGCGAATTAGATATTTATATACCAAAGTTAAAACTAGCATTTGAAATCAATGGCGTTTTTCATTATCAACCAATTTATGGTGAAGAAAAATTAAATAAAATCAAAGAACGGGATTCAAGAAAAATTGCATACTGTCAGGCTAATAGCATTAATTTACATACTATTAATATATCAAACGAAAAATCAACAAAACTAGAAGGATTTTTAAAATATTTTGAATTAATAAAAACAATTACAAATAACCAACTGTTGCGGATAAAGGATTCGAACCTTTGATCTTCTGCTTATGAGGCAGCCGAGATAGACCACTTCTCCAATCCGCAGTACGTATGTATATTACACTTGGTTTATCGAAAGTCAACTTTTTAAATCTTAC
>RXKA01000161.1 GCA_003962985.1 Pseudomonadota bacterium
ATATCCAATTAACGGTTCAGGGACAAACTATCTCTGCCAATTATGGTACTTACGATAGTGCACGCTTTAATATTGAAAATTTGCTATCTGCAGGCTTGAATGGCAAAATCTTTACCACAGGACAAACTGCTATCACGAGTGATGAAGAAGAATTATTGGCACAATTAGCCCAACTTTCATATAATTATTATGCAGAATTACGCGATAGTCCATTATTTGTACCGTACTTAGAAAAGATTACCCCACTAAAATATCTATCTGAGGCAAATATAGGTTCACGACCTGCACGACGCAATAATGGTAGTCTCAGATTGGAAGATTTACGTGCAATTCCATTTGGTGGTGCATGGATGCAAATGAAACAAAATATTTTAGGTTACTACGGAATAGGAAGCGCAATTAGTGCATTAATTAGTAAAAATCATGATAATGTTGCAAGATTGACTAAACTATACAAAAATTCATTATTCTTTAAAGGATTGGTTGATAACTCACGCCAAAGCTTAGCCCAAAGTAATTTCGCGATTAGTCGTCATTTACAAGTAGATGCTCAATTTGGTATTCTTTGGCGCAAAATTTACGCTGAAGCACAATTGGCACAACAAATGCTCCTCCTGATTTCTGGTCATGATAGTTTAATTGATAATAACCCCATCAAATCACGCTCAATTAGTGAACGCGAAAATATTATCATGCCACTACTAATTATCCAACAATATGCAATGAATGTAATTCGTCATATTGATGATAAATCATCTCCTGAATATGAGTTTTGTGAGAAACTAATCAAGCGTAGTCTTGCAGCTAGTATTAATGCGAGTCGTAATTCTATCTAAATGAAACATCAATAATGATATCAGATTAGCTGGTATCATTATTGTTTTAAGTATTTTTATCACTATAAATTGTAATATAGTCCTTGATAACTACTAATTTTTATCAATACACACCAGAATTATTTAGAATCCAATATAGCATCAAATAACAAGTAATAATATTGATTCAACTATTCTAATCATTACATCACTATCATTCAAATCTTATTTTTTAAACATTGCTTCAGGAAATCACTAAATAGTTTAATTTTTAAATCTCTTGCATGAGGATGGAAAACTAAATAGAATTTTAATTCGATGAAATAATAGTCGGGTAAAACAACAACAATGTCATCTTGTTCTAAGTCTAAGTTAATATCTTCAAATCCTGGGCAAATTACTTCGTTAGATCTAAGTAATGGTAGACTATGCAGCGTATTATTAATTAATAAATGTTTTGCGACCTTAATAATCATGACTTCACCAGTTTTTAGATTAGTCATTTGATAATGGGGAATAACATTACCATCAATATTTATCCCACCTACCACCCGATGATTGACAAGCTCTTCTGGTGTCATTGGTATACCATATTTATCCGCATATTGTCTGCTACAATATAATTTGCCCTTGATATTAAATATATTTTTTATTTTTAAATGTTGTTGCGCAGGAATATAATTTAATATCGCTAAATCATAACCATCACTCGTTAAATCAATAGTTGAATTTAAGTAACTCACCTGCAAATCTATTTTAGGGTATTTAATGGAAAACTGCGGTAAATATGGTGAGATTAAATGCAGAGATAATCCAATAGGTAATACAACACGGATCGTACCTTGTGGCTCGTACTTGTCTTTGATAAATTCTTCCGTATCTCTGAGCATGGTCTCCACAGCTTCATATGAATGCTGTAACAATGCATATAACTTTTCCCCTGCCTCTGTTAACTTAAATTCTCTGGTTGTCGCATGAATTAAAGTCATTCCAAACCGCTTCTCCATATTTCTCAGTCGTCGCGAGACTGCTTGCGGAGCAACTTTTAACACTTTTGCAGTATTAGCAAAACTACCTATTTCAACGGTTTTTATAAATAAAATCAGATCATCAATGCCATACATATTATTTATCCTTAGTAGTTGTTAGATAGATTATCAAATATAATAACTCACCTCAGTTAAGAATTATATCTTATCTGGTCAATATAATTACTGCATTTACAATTGTAATCTCATGGGTTAAACTAGCACCTGAAGAATAAAGTCATCTAACATTGACCACGCTACTCTTTATATTAGGAAAAATAGCTAGTCAAAACCATATGATGGTTGTTATCGGGTGGTAAATAAGAATAAGTTAGATATAATGACAAGGAGCTTTGAAAATGAAAAAAATAATAATTGTATTAATCGCTATTGGTTGTGCATATGGTGCTTCATTAGTTTATCAACAACTAACGCTATCTGTACCAATTAGTACAGTTCTACCAATACAAAATAAAGCCATTACAACTCACATAGATAAAGCACAAAACTCCTTTTCCATGACAACGAATAATAGTGCAATATCTATTCAAGCTAGATATCCTACGGCAAGCAACGTTGAGATTAACCATCAATTTGCCTATATACTCAATTCAAATAGTACAACGATTTCAAAGTGTGATATAAACCAATCTTCAGGTCAGTTGGAAAATTGTAGCAATGTAGGAAGAGGTTTCAACGCTCCCACAGGTATTGCAATAACTAAAAATCATTTATGGTTGTATGTAACTAATCGTGGGGAGAATAATGTATCAATTTGCCAAATTGAATCACAATCAGGTGAATTAGTCAATTGTCACTATACTGATAGTCAACAGTTTAATAATCCAACAGGAATTACATTGGATGAAATAAATAATATTGCCTATGTCACTAATGTTGCTAACAATAGTTTATCACGCTGTACAATTAATCCATCTAATATGGGTTTAATAAACTGTATTCAATATAAAAATCAAACATTTGATTACCCTACAGATATTAAGTTAAATATAAATAATGCCAATTTATTTATCGTTAATGCAGGCAATAATTCAATTACAAAATGTAAATTTAATGAAGATCAGCAACAGTTAGATTGCAGTGCCGTGCTAGATAATTTAAGTGAGCCCCAAGCGATATTTTTTACTCGCAATAATGTGTACATTCCAAATCGTGCCAGTAAGTTGATAACGCGGTGTTCTTCGCAATTACAGGATAACCATTTTACTAATTGCACCAATTTTGCTGGTGACTTTACAAATGTAACCGATATAGCAACTGGTGACACCCACAGAAAAATCTATATTACCGATGAACAAAAGGTTTCAGTGTGTGAAGAAATGAATGCTACGGCAACATTAAACTGTCACTTAACTGGTAGTGGCTTTAATTCTCCGTCTGGACTGTATTTACTTAACGAAAAACAAGCTTGATAAGATAAAAGTAGCTAGTTATACTTCATAAACCAAAGTTATGGAGTATAACTTGTTTACTAATTACTTAATCGTCGATTGTTGATAAAACAATTGCATAAACCATGACCATAAAACTTAATCACAATTATTCGAATCTATCCACAGAGTTACTCAGTAGTTATTCACAACTACTGTGGATAACCAAAATTATCCATTGATATTATCAACTAACAAATTATGCTGTTTAGTACATTAATAACCACAGCTATTCAGTGGCAATATTCGTCATAGATTGTTAAGTTAATTAAACCACAAATATTAATGATGGCTGCTTTTGGCAACTAGAGATGATAGCTAAAATTATTAACCATAACGATTTATGCAAAAATAAGAATTATTTATGCATAAATAGCTATTCCATTTTCAAAATAAATCTATTATAATCCGCCCTGTTGAATTAAACAGCGGTTATTAATTCGTTTAAGGCAATAACTAATTAACAAAAACTGTAAACGTAACCACTGTAAATAAATAAAACTATAATTATAAATTACTATTATACTAAAGGGACATAACTATGCAATTTCCATCTATTCTTCGTGCAATTACTAATGATAACAACTCAAGGGAATTTCCCAATATTATCAACGGAAATGCCATTACGTTTTTATATAACCTATTTAAATTAAATTCACGTACCACTCGTAAATAAGCTATTTTCTCACTATTGTAGTATCTTGTTATTTGCAAATAAGATACTACAACCTTGTCATTATCTAATTACCATATTGACTAACTACATCTCATTAGACTAGATCACTAATATCTAATAAATCACATCATCAGGCAACACTTACAACCTAATTTACATCAAATTACTTCAAACAAAAAGTACTCAATATTACTTTGTCAGCAATAATTAGCACTATTATGGACTATTCTAAAAAAATTGGTATTGTCATAAAATCAACAATACCAATTAGCGATAAAATTATCTAATCTTAGACCTTACCAATATCGCTACGGAAATAACAGCCATCAAAAGATATTTGCTTAATGGCATTATATGCATTCTCATGTGCTATTGACAAGTCACTACCATGGGCAACAATATTTAATACTCGTCCGCCAGCCGTTACCAATTGATTTTGCTTACTCGCAACTCCTGCGGCAAATAAGTAGCATCCTTGAGCATTAAATTCTCTTATCCCACAAATATCAATTCCAACAGGATGTTTGTGCGGATAACCACCAGATGCTAGCACTACGCAACAAGTAGCTCCAGAACGCCATTTGATATCAAACAATGCTAATTGCTTATCTAATGTTGCATTGATTAATTCCAATAGATCACTCTCCATAAGCGGTAAAACAGCTTGTGTCTCAGGGTCACCCATCCGCATATTGTACTCTAGCAAATAAACGCCATTTTTTGTAATCATCACGCCAAAGAAGATTACCCCAGCAAAGTCCATTTTCTCGGACTGTATACCACGCAAAGTTGGCTCTAAGATGTCACGGATAAATGCTTGGTTAACTTCATCTGTTACGTATGGATTTGGTGCAATTACGCCCATACCACCCGTATTTGGCCCTGTTTCACCATCACCAATTTTTTTATGATCTTTAGCGCTGATTAATGGAATAATTACCTGACTATCAGTAAATGATAAGATTGATGCCTCAACGCCATCCAAAAACTCCTCTATCACTACTTCATTACCTGAGTCACCAAAAATACGCTCTAACAGCATATCGGCTAGTGCAATTTCTGCTTCATCACGATTTGGTGCAATTATCACACCCTTACCAGCAGCTAGACCACTTGCTTTAATTACAATCGGATAATTTACTTGGTCTAAGTATTTTAATGCCTTAGCATAATCACTAAAACTTTCATAAGCAGCAGTTTTAATGCCATATTTTTTCATGAAGTCTTTGGAAAATACTTTACTACCCTCTAATTGAGCTGCATTTTGATCTGGTCCAAAGATACGCAGATTATGTGCTTTGAACTTATCCACAATTCCTGCAACCAATAGCTCTTCACTACCAACAATCGTTAAATCAATTTTCTCTGCTAATGCAAAACCCAATAAATCATCTATTTTATGCAATTTTACGCATGCCACCTTAGGTAATAATTCACAACCTGGATTACCTTCCGCAACATAAATCTTAGTTACAGACTCATTCTGGCTTAATTTCCATGCCAAAGCATGCTCACGACCACCTTTACCTATTATTAAAATCTTCATCAATCAACCTTTTATTTTTAAAACTA
>RXKA01000115.1 GCA_003962985.1 Pseudomonadota bacterium
CAGTAGCCGTTGCGATTTCAGTCTCACTGGCTGAGGTATCATAGTAGGTAGTACCGCTTTCGGTAGCATTGTTATTATAAAGTAGTGCTTTCCAGTTTGCATTCAATGGAGACGTTGCACTACCAGCTGCCGCTCGAGTATTACAAATGTTATTTGCACCATCAAATCCATTTGCTCCGTTACCAGCAGTTTTTAAATCGCCATTATATGTCGCCGATGTAACAAAGATATGTAGTTTTGGTGTTGTGTCTACGACAGTTAGAGTTGCTGGAGTTGCGCTAATCGTTCCAGAATATCCGCCATTGATATTAGCTGCTAGAGTATATATGCTATTACTAGCAGACGTTGTAGCGATGTCTAATAGACAGGTTCCGCCATAAGATGCGCTAGTCCATGTCGCACAATTAGTAATTGCGATTTCAGGGGTTGTAGTTGCTGTTCCACTTAAAGATGGTGTTGATGGCAATGTGCTACTATACCAGTTACTTAATGTGATAGTGGCTGAGGTTGTACCAGTTGGCGCAACTGATTCAATAGCACTGATTGATAGTGTAGGAGTAGTTACAGTAGTATTTACGATTATTGACTTGTTGCCATTGCCATTCATTTGCCCATTACTACCATATTTATATGAGTATGAGATAGTAGAGTTGATATCATATAAAGTTTCCGATGCATTGGCAATTGCAGCGCTTGGATTTATCACGATAGTACAGCTTTGATTTTGGGGTAATGCACTACAAGTATTGGTTAATGTGGTGCTATAGCCACTATTTCCCAATGCAGTAACCAATGCTGTAGTATCCACAGTAAAATCTTGAGCCGTAGCACTACCAGCATTGCTCATCGTAATAGTGACAACAGGTGCTGCATATCCCGTATTAATGAAACAAGTATTAGATTCAATTCCTGTTCCTTGCTGACAATTGCTAACCGAGATACTTGAATTAATTGTTGGACTATTTGCCGCAATCACTGAATAAGTCATATTAGGTAATGCTGCAGTTAGTCCAGCTCCATAGGTTAGATTATAGTTACTTAAATTGCCACTGGTAACTGTATTTGAATTTAGTACTGCAGTGAAGGTACAGCTGGCGCCTGCTGCTAGATTATTACAATTAGACATGTTAAAAGTAAAGCCAATTATACTTGGTGGCGTAATTGAACCGATTAACGCAGCCGCACCAACGTTGGTTACACTAAAACTTACGCTTGGTGATGATACTCCTTGTTCTATTCCATTGAAGGCATTATTTTGATTGGAGTCAGTTAGTGTTGGTGTGTTTAATAATCCAATAGCTGATTGAACTACCGCATTGTAAGCAATCTGTGGACCATCAATATCCGCGGAGTAGTTTACATCTGTAGGCGATGAATAGATCTTAGATTGGTATTGGCTAGTCGCCGTAACACTCACTTGTGTATTATGTGCCGCTGTAGTGGTCACATCTAGAGTATAGGTACAGCTATTACTACCATTTTGGTTGGATAATGAGATGTAACCATTGCCATCAATACTACAAGAGCCACCATTATGGGTAATTGTTGCATTATTGACAGTGCTAGGAATTAAACTACTAGCTTTTACTTTTAGTATACCATCAGTGCTTGGATTGATTGCATTTTGTACGGCCGTATTATTGATTAATGTCAAGGTTATTGGTGTTACGTTGCCATTATTTAGAAGGGTAATAGTGCCAGATGGATTTTTAGTGATTAACAAATCTGGAGTAACTATTGGTTGTGCCTGATAGGTTACGATTACTGGCAATGTTTGACTCATTGTTCCTTCTGTATCGGTGTAACTAAATGTAAGAGAACCACTTCCATTCGTAATACCAGATCCTGTTATTCCCATTGTGCATGATTCACCTGAATTAAGTGACGTACATAAATTCGCAAAAGTTACGGGTAAACCCGCACTCACCTGAGCGCTGATAGAGTTTATAGTAGAACCATTTAGATTAGTTACGACAATGTTTTGTACCGGCGGTGATACGCTCCAATCCATCGCAATAGTTACGGAAGAAGGATCAAAACTTAATGAGCTTTGGCGAAGTGCGGTCACTGTAATCGTATAATCATTGGTACTATAAGCAGTGCTTTGTCCGGTTGTGGCGCTAAATTTACCTAGAGTTACTAATGTTCCAGAGGTATTTGATACTGTCGGGGCATAAATTAACGTCAGTTTACAGCTCGCATTACGCGCTAAAGTTTGCGTGCCGTTAAGTACACAGCTATTACTGCTGCCATTTGCCCAGCTAAACGGAGCGCTTAAAGACGGTAGTGTGATATTATTTAATACAGTATTCCCAGTATTGGTTAGTGTTACTTCATCTGTTATTTGATTACCTACGTTAGCCACAAGGTTTGTTTGATTAAACGTAACTCCTAGAGCTGCAGATTCACCAATTACCCAGCTGATATTACTAACTGCGGTAGCAGCTGGATTTCCATTATGATTATTATAAGTAACGGTAAAATTACCATTGCCAGAACCTGCTGAAGTTGAGTCGCTAAGACTAACCGTAAAATTACACGTTCCATTAGTTGCTAGAGTTTGGCTATTACAACTATTGTTACTAATTGCAAGGTTATTACCATTTGCAACGACGTTAGCAATGGTTGCGGTATAGTTTCCATCATTAGTCAGGGTAACTACATGACTGGTATTATCTTTATTCAGCGTAATATCACCACCCGTACTAATAAATCCTTGGTAGATTGAGTTTATATTTACAGCGGTACTTGCTGGGAAATTTATGCTCTGGAGGTTTCCTGTTGTATCAATATACTTAGCATTAATTCCAGATATATTCAGTGTGGTATTTTCACTAGGTGCTACAGGTGCATAAGTTAGCGTATAATAGCAAGAGCCACCAATTGCGAGGGTATTGCCACAGTTGCCATTCGTTAACGTTACGTTTCGACTGGTTGTCGTGATAATTGGTGCAGTTAAATTTCTTAATAATACATTACCTGTATTCCGAATCGTTATTGATGAAGTTAGGTCTTGTTGCGTGAGGTTGCCACTATTACTTAGTGTGATTGATGGGTTTGGTGTGGTCGCTGCAACGTAGCTCCAATTTAGTGTGGTCGAAGTTTTAGCATCGATTTTACTATTGTTAAATGGAATGTTGATTACGGCGGCTCCGCTACTACTTACTTGGTTAGAATCAATGTTTAATTGATAACTACAGATTTCACTTGGGCTAAGTGTTTTGCCACTGCATTCATCGCCACTGATGGTTACTGCTGAATTTGCAGTGCTTAACTTCTCAATAATTAGGGCGCCACTACCTGTGTTACTAATGTATGCTTTTTGGCTAACAGTTTTTGGTTCGTTGGCATCGATACTCATGTGTGGCGTACTGGTAGTAACATTGCCTACTTTCTCATCTGATACAGTAAGCACATTACTTCCTTGTGGTGGTAAGGTAGAGCCACCTACAACGGAGCCAGTTGGCGTTAAATTTACTGGGATAGTGCTGTTATTACTGCTACTGGTAGTTAACGTAATTCTTACTTGGCAAGCTGTATGTGCTGGCATTGGATTAGCACAGCTATTTCCAATTAGTGTGGTGTAATCTAAGCCTGCAGGCAATGAACCAAAAACATTTGATTCTAGTGCAATAGTATTATTGCTATTATTCATGATAAAGAAGGTATATCCAGCAAAGCCATTACCATAGTTTACGGTATTTAATGGTGATAATGTTAATGTATCTGCAGCACTGGTATAACTTGGTGTGTATTGATAAGATGATAATAAGTTAGTAGTGATGGCATTTTTATCGTTGCTAGATGTTGATTGTAGTGCAACGGTACGAATATCATCCGCACTTAGTAAAATGCGACAGGTTGTTCCAGTGGGAATGTTGCTACAGCCACTCGCATCAATAATTTCAATTCCAGTGGTGAGGGCTTGAGGTTTACGACTTATGTTGAGAGTCTCTTTAAATGAAGTCCATAGTTGGCTAAAGGTGTTTTTCTGATTGCTAGATGATGACAAATCATTGATTGTCCAATTTAAGTTAGTTGCATTACCTGCGCCAGTATTCTTTATGTAGATATAAAATGGTTGTTTTTTACCATTAATTAATGGAACTGGTGAACCATTATCAACAACTAGATTATAATTTTTGTTATCGGAATTATTACAACTGCCGCTACTGCATGATATCAGAGTTATAGCAGGTAAAAGAATAAGGGGTAAAAATTTCTTATGAAGCATACTTAGTCTCTATATGTTAATTATTGTATTAAATTGTTAACATTCTGTGTACGATGTTATATATTTTGGTGAGCAAATTATAGCATTCATTTAAATATGGCTCAGTAGATGATTTTGTCTACTCAATTTAACTTCTATGGTAACGCTTTGTTACGTGGTGGTAATTTTAAGATGATTTAATGTATTACATTAGAATAAAGGTTGTTTGTATATGTGAATTTAGGAAGTAGCACCGATAGATAATGATTTGGAATTACCTGATTTATTTATGCTACATGATAGATAAAAATAATTGTAGAATAAGCGGATAAGATGCTATAATACCGCCCTCATGTTAAGTTGGTCGCGACTTAACTTGGTTTTAATAAAATTTTAAGGAATTAACCATGGTATTCATGAAATTAGTTGCCGAAGTTCGTAATGAGCAAGGTAGAGGTGCGAGCCGCCGCTTGCGTCACGCTGGTAAAGTTCCAGCGATCGTTTATGGTGCAGATAGCGATGCAGTAGCAGTTACTTTAGATCACAATACAGTGTTCCATGCTTTGAAAAAAGAAGCTTTCCATACTTCAATTCTTGAATTAGAAGTAGCTGGCAAAACTGAACAAGTTGTGTTACGTGATGTTCATTTTCACCCATACAAACAATTAGTTTTACACTTGGATTTACAACGTGTATCTGCTACAGAAGAAATTCACATGAGTATTCCGTTACACTTCTTAAACGAAGACGTTTCAGTTGCCGTTAAGAAACAAAGTGCGCACATTACTCACGTAGCAAATGAAGTTGAAGTTCGTGCATTAGCTAGCAACTTGCCACAATTTATTGAAGTTGATTTAGCTAATTTACAAGCTGGTCAAACTCTTCACTTGTCAGATTTAGTTTTACCTGCTGGCGTTAAGTTAGAAAAATTATTACGTGGTGACGATGCCGCTGTAGTAATCGCTGGTGGAATTGCTGAAGTTGCTGATGCGGAAGTTGTATCACCTGCTGATATTCCTGCTGCTAAAGGTAGTGACGAATAATTATATACATATAATATACGTATATCAATTAAAATACCTAGGTTTATGCCTAGGTTTTTTTATAGGTAAATATTAACATGATTAAATTAATTGTTGGGCTTGGCAATCCAGGCAATGAATACACCGATACTCGCCATAATGCTGGATTCTGGTTTGTAGATAATTTAGCGCGTAAATTAGGTGCTAATTTTAGTCTTGAAGGTAAGTATTTTGCTTATGTAGCACGCTGTAAGGTAGCTGGCGATGATTTATGGTTATTAAAACCACAAACCTATATGAACTTATCTGGAAAATCAGTCCATGTATTGGCTAATTTCTTTAAAATTAAGCCAGAAGAAATTTTAGTCGTGCACGATGAATTAGATTTTAAACCGGGAATCATTAAGCTTAAACAAGGTGGTGGCAATGGTGGTCATAATGGTTTAAAAGATATTGACCGTGTTATTGGTAAAAATTATTGGCGTTTACGAATTGGTATAGGTCACCCAGGAGATGCGGCTAAGGTTGCTGGATTTGTGTTAAATCGTCCATCATTAGATGAAAAAATTGAATTAGAACGTAGTATTGATAAAGCAATTCAAGTAAGTGAGATGTTGATTGCTGGTGATTTTGCGAATGCACAAAAAGTTTTACACACCAAATAAAGGATTATTACAATGGCTGAGCAAATTATTATTAACGGAATTGATAAAGAGGCGAAATACCAAGAGTTAGTGCCACAATTAACTGGTTTGGTTATGGGTGAGGATGATATTATTGCCAATATGGCAAATCTCTCGGCTGGTTTAGCCATGGTATTTGACTGGCTATGGATAGGCTTTTATCTAGTTAAAGATTCAGTATTGGTGCTTGGTCCATTTCAGGGACCTATTGCATGTACCAGAATTGCCTATAATAAGGGGGTTTGTGGTAAAGCATGGAGTAGCAAACAAGTGCAGATAGTTCCGAATGTAGATTTATTTGCGGGGCACATTGCATGTAGTTCATTGGCTAAATCAGAAATAGTTTTGCCATTAATTAATTCTGCTGGTGAGGTTTGGGCGGTCTTGGATATTGATAGTGTTGAATTAAATACCTTTGATGAGATTGATGCAAAATATCTTCGTCAAGTTACGGAATTACTTATAAAAAGAGATTGAGGTTGGTTGATTGAACTCAGATAAGATAAAATTTTTAATGTTTATTGTCGTTGCTAGTACCATTGGACAGATTGCCGCCGAAATATATGTGCCATCATTGCCATTTATTAGTCATGATTTTCAGGTTAGTAATTCATTAGTACAAATATCAATTGCGGTTTTTTTATTTGGTATGGGCGTGCCTGGGATTTTCTTTGGTTATATCTCTGACTATTTCGGACGCCGCAAGATCTTGCTGATTACTACATCCATTAGTTCACTGGGGACATTATTATGCGTAATTGCACCTAATATCTATATATTAATTCTTGGACGCTTGGTGCAGGGGCTTGGATTTAGTGGCGTTGGGAGTCTTGGACGTGCCATTTTGCGCGATAGGATGTCTGGGGTTGACTTAGCTAAGTACGCATCTAATTTAGCGATTATTACCGTCTTGGTGGTTGATTTATCGCCATTTGTAGGTGGATTCTTGCAGGAATATTTTGGTTGGCGTCCTATTTTTGCAATTTTGTTTTTGTACAATCTATTTGCCATATATGCAAGCTATCAGTTTCATGAAGAGCATACCCGCCCTACAGAATCATTACAGCTTAGCAAAATCTTTATTACAACTTGGCAGATTCTCCATGATAAAACTTTTGTCAAATATAATCTCTTATCTTCATTAACCTATGCTGCAATTATGTTGTATCTAGCTGTTGCCAGTTTCTTATTTGAAGGTAAGCTTGGGTTATCGCCCACTGAGTTTGGAACAACTACGTTAGGTTTGTCATTTGTATTTATGTTTGGTTCATTTTTGAATGGTCGTTTGTTGCATTATTTAAAAATAAAATCACTCATTCAAAGTGGTGTGACATTAATGTGTCTGGCAGCATTATTTGCGTTAGCACTAGCGACAATTTTGCCATTAACTTATATTGGTCTAATTGTATTTGTTGCGCTAGTGTATTTAGCTAGTAGTGCGCTTTTCTCCAATAGTAGTGCATTAGCTTTTTCTAACAGTGATAAGAGTGTTGGAATTGCATCTGCATTGTATAGCTCATTGCAAGTTCTGACTGCGGCAGTTTTTTCAGCATTGATTAGTTTATTTCATGTTAATTCTACTTTACCACTGGCTATTTTTATGTTGATAATTGTAGTTGTAATGGTGTTAGTGTTGCAAATTAAGTCACATGAAAATATTCAGCTAGAAAATCGCAAAAAAAATTAAAATATCTCTTGAAATATTCTAATTTAGTCTTATATCACGATATATAAATAAATTTAATCTTAAAATTAACTTTTTAAATACGTAAAGGAGTCTTACTCATGGCATCAATTAAGCCGTTACATGATCGTGTTGTTGTAGAACGTGTTGAAGCAGAAGAAAAAACTGCATCAGGAATCGTTTTACCAGGTGCTGCAGCTGAGAAACCTGATATGGGTGTTGTAGTTGCAGTTGGTGAAGGTAAGTTATTAGACAACGGTACACGTCATCCACTATGTGTTAAAGTTGGTGATAAAGTTTTGTTTGGTAAATATTCTGGTCAAGTGGTTAAACTTGATGGTAAAGAATTATTGGTTATGCGCGAAGATGATATCCTAGCGGTTATTGCGTAAATTATACTGAATTAATTAAAACAGATTTAATATAGAAATTTTAAGGAGTTGTTTAATATGGCAGCTAAAGAAGTAAAGTTTGGGATTGATGGTCGTGAAAAAATGGTACGTGGTGTTAACGTACTTGCTGATGCAGTTAAAGTAACATTAGGTCCAAAAGGACGTAATGTAGTATTAGAGCGCTCATTTGGTGCACCTTTGGTAACTAAAGATGGTGTGTCAGTAGCTAAAGAAATCGAATTAAAAGATAAATTTGAAAATATGGGTGCACAAATGGTTAAAGAAGTTGCATCTAAAACTGCCGATGTCGCAGGTGATGGAACAACTACTGCAACTGTGCTAGCACAAGCTATCGTACGTGAAGGTATGAAATATGTTGCAGCAGGTATGAACCCAATGGATTTAAAACGTGGTATTGATAAAGCTGTTGATGGTTTAGTAACTGAGCTTAAAAATATTGCAAAACCATGTGCAACATCAAAAGAAATCGCCCAAGTTGGTTCTATTTCTGCCAATTCAGATACTGAAATTGGTGAATTAATTGCGCAAGCAATGGATAAAGTTGGTAAAGAAGGTGTGATTACTGTTGAAGAAGCTAGTGGTCTTAGCAATGAATTAGACGTTGTTGAAGGTATGCAATTTGATCGTGGTTACTTATCACCTTACTTCATCAATAATGCGGATAAACAACAAGCGATTTTAGAAAACCCATTCATTTTACTAGTAGATAAAAAAGTTTCTAATATTCGCGATTTATTGCCAGTATTGGAACAAGTAGCTAAAGCTAGTCGTCCACTATTGATCATCGCTGAAGATGTTGAAGGTGAAGCGCTTGCAACTTTGGTAGTTAATAATATGCGTGGTATTCTAAAAGTAGTTGCGGTTAAAGCTCCTGGTTTTGGTGATCGTCGTAAAGCGATGCTTGAAGATATCGCGATTCTAACTGGCGGTACGGTAATTGCTGAAGAAGTTGGTTTAAGTTTAGAAAAAACTGAATTAGCGCATTTAGGTCAAGCAAAACGTGTTGAAATCGGTAAAGAAAACACAACAATCATTGACGGTGCTGGTAGCGAAGATGTAATCGCATCTCGCGTAGAACAAATTCGTAAACAAATTAGCGAATCAACTTCTGAGTATGATAAAGAGAAATTACAAGAACGCGTAGCTAAATTGGCTGGTGGTGTTGCAGTGATTAAAATTGGTGCAGCAACTGAAGTTGAAATGAAAGAGAAAAAAGCGCGTGTTGAAGATGCGTTACATGCTACTCGTGCAGCGGTTGAAGAGGGTATCGTTGCTGGTGGTGGTGTTGCATTATTACGTGCACGTAGCTCAATTGAATCATTACATGGCATAAATGCAGATCAAGATGCTGGTATCAAGATTGTATTAAAAGCAATTGAAGCTCCATTACGTCAAATCGTTGCTAACTGTGGTGAAGAGCCATCCGTAGTAATTAATAAAGTATTTGAAGGTAGCGGTGCTTATGGCTATAACGCAGGTACTGGTGAATTTGGTGATATGATTGAAATGGGTGTCTTAGACCCTGCCAAAGTTACACGTGCAGCATTACAGCATGCGGCATCGGTTGCAGGTCTAATGCTAACTACTGATTGTATGATTGCAGAACTACCTAAAGAAGATGCTCCTGCTGCTCCAGATATGGGTGGTATGGGCGGCATGGGTGGTATGTACTAATACTATTCTCTATGATATTTTAGTAGCTCCTGAGTTTATTCAGGAGCTTTTTTTGTATCATTTTATGAGTGTACTTTAACTTGAATGTGTGGATTATTAGTTAATTGTTGCATAAATTACTCATTGTGTAAATTATATGCGTAAATTGATGCTTTATTAACTATCTGAATTGTAAAGTAATAATGTATGGTCTGACTAGGTTTTATGGTAATCTAAGTTTTATCTGATACTTTTTATTAAATTGCAGTCATTATTTTGTAAAAATCGATGTATAATAATTGGGTTGGGGGTGGCATTATAGCCAATGGGGGTGGTCGAATAGAAGATCATAGGAATATGATATTCTATTTTTATTTTAGTATATAGATTTTAAACTTTTTAAGGAAAAAGTGATGGCCGCAAAAACACCTGGGTCAGGCGTAGACGTTAAAGATTTAACTTTTTTTGCTTTGTTCTCATTGACATTTGGTTCAATGATGGGGAGTGGTGTATTTGATATTCCACAAAATATTGCTAACCGTTCAGGTGCAGTTGCCGTTGTGCTTCACTGGTTTATTGTTGCGGCTGGTATGATTGCCTTGGCATGGTCATTTGTTTACATCAGTAACAAACGTCCAGATATTAAAAGCGGTATCTATGGGTATGCCAAGTTTGGTTTTGGTGACTATGTCGGTTTTACTTCGGCATGGGGTTACTATCTGAATGCATTATTAGGTAATGCCAGTTATTTGATTTATGTTTTTGCCACCTTGGGTAATTTCTTTCCTATTTTTGGTAAAGGTCCAACCGCAGGAGCGACATTTCCAGCTTTCCTGTGTGAGTCATTATTGATTTGGATTGTGATGGGGTTGATTATTAAAGGTGTTAAAGAAGCATCGATTGTTAATGTAATGATCACTACCGTAAAATTAGTGGCATTGGCAGTATTAATTTTAGTATTTATCTATGGTTTTAAAACCTCAATTTTTGTGCATAATATGTCGACAACAGATCCTCATCTTGGATCGATGCTGGAGCAAATTAAAGCAACCATGTTGGTAACCGTGTGGGATTTCTTGGGTATTGAAGCTGCTTGTATTTATGCGATTTATGCTAAATCGATGAAGGATGTTGGTAAAGCAACTATGTTAGCTGTAATTGTTGTATTGTTGATTGATACATTATTATCAGTATTACCATTTGGTATTTTAACTACCAGCACTGTTCAAGCATTAAATACTCCATCAACTGCAGGTGTGATGGCATCAGTTGTAGGTCCTTTAAGCGCTGATTTCATTCGTGTTGCGGTATTAATTTGTGTGGTGGGTGCCTTATTAGCATGGAATATGTTAGCAACTAATATCTTATTCTTATCGGCACAAGATCGTACAATGCCAAGATTTTTGACTAAAGTTAATAAAGGTGGTGTACCAGTAAATGCGGCATTAATGGCTGGGTTTACCCTTCAATTTATGATGATATGTGCTTATTTTAGTCAAGCCGTGTATTTAAATATGATCATGATTGCAACTAGTTTAGTATTAGTTCCATACTTATTAGCGGCAATGTTCTCAGTTAAATTAATCTTGCAAGAAAAGAAAATCTACTATTATGAATTGATTAAGGGTTCTTTGGCGGTGATTTATTCAATATGGATGATTTACGCTGGTGGACTAAAATATCTTGCAATTTCTACTGTAATGTATTTAATTGGTATTGTATTCTTCCATAAAGCACGGAAAGAAGAAAATCGTAAGTTATTTGAAAATAGATTTGAAGTAGTACTATTTTCTACAATCGTAGTTGTAGCGATTACTTGCGTATATGCATGGCATAGTGGTGTTCTTGAATTATAATAATTAGTTGAATTTACTACTTTAAAACCCCCTCAGATTTTTGAGGGGGTTTAATTTTAAATGTGATATTTAAATTGGTGAATAGCAGTAAGCAAGCTTGCACCAAGTAGTTTGGAGCGATAACCATTCCATCCTGTGGCTTGGCTAGGTAAATTAGCATTATCTTTAAATGGCATTTCTAATGTATATGCCAAACAATCAAATTGATTACCAACCCATTTAGTCGCGATGGTCGGACTTTCTAACGAGAAATGGTTTTTAGGATAACCAACAGTAGTTTGGTAGTCTGGATTTATTTGCTGAAATATCGTTTCAAATTTCTCTTCGTAGTGTTGTTGTTTAGCTGAGAATGATTTATTATCTGCACATCCTGAGGTAAATATATATGGTAAGCTCTCATCGCCATGGATATCAAAAAACATCTCAACACCAGTTGTGAGCATTAATTTTCTTACAGCCAAAACTTCTGGCGATAATTCTTCACTTGGGTTTAACCATTCGCGATTTAAGTTCGTACCAGTGCTATTGGTACGTAGATTCCCCATAATTGAGCCATCTGGATTCATATTGGGTACTAAATAGAATTCAAATTGTTCGCGTAATACTTTGCTGATGGCATCGAATTGGTCAATTAAGCGGGAAATTAATCCTTCCATGAACCATTCTGCCATAGTTTCACCAGGATGCTGTCGCGCAATAATCCAGATTTTTTGTTGGGCATTATGATTACCTATTCTAATTAAATCTACTGGATTATTACATGCCGTTAATCCTATGTGTTCAACTATCGCTAATGGTGAACTGTTGAGTTTAGCGATGAAATTTAAGTGTCGTTGGTAAGAGTAGGGTTCAAAATAAGCAAAGAATATTGCATTAGATGTTGCGGTGAGTGACCAACTGAGTGTATGGTTATGTTGATCATACTGACATGGAATGCGAAACCATGTTTCATTATCGTAGCTTGCACAAACATTATAGTCAAGCCAACCTTGTGGATAAGCAGTTTTATTTAACTGCTCAAGGCATAGTGTTAGTTCTTGCCCCTGAATGCCTGTGAGTTGAAAATAGAACCATTGGGCAAATTCTGAATTGGTATCGTTAGGAATTGTAAAGCGTAAATTGGTTGGATCATTTATTGCTTCACAATTTATATTTCCTGCATCAAAATTAGTATTAACTTTAATTGACATTCTTTGTACTCCGATTAATTGATTACCATATTATAGCGTAGATATAGCTAATGTTGAATAACTTGACCAATTTGATTAAAGTTAACCCTTTAATAAACGGCAAGTTGTTTTAATAAAATATGCTCAATAGTACCTAGATTAGCTATAATAGATTTGCCACAGTTATTGAAAATAGAATATAGTACTTCGTACTAAAATTAATTTAATATGGCTACCACTGAGGCAGCCATATTACTTGGAATGTAATCTTTGACAAAGATATAAGCCAAGTTAGTTGTAGAATTGACCATATAGTTAACGTGAAAATAAGCGACTTGATTAATTAAATTAGTCAACATAGCGCTATTTAACACACACCTTAACTATATGCTTCAATTATAAATTACGCGCAATTTTACGCATTTCAAGAGCGTGTTTTTCTTCTGCACCGATCATACCACGGGCATATTCTTCTAAGTATACTGATTTATTTTGTACTTCGGTTAATAATTCGTGGTACATTTTTGCAGCTGCCGTCTCATGTTCAATTGATTCAGCTAAGATACTAGCTAAATCATGTTTGTGAGTTTCTTTGATTTCACCAACAACTAGGCTTGGGTGACCATTTAAGCCAGTCATTAATTCACCAGCAGCAAAAGCATGATCCAAAGACTCACTTGCTTGTGCTTTAAAAAAACTTACTAGCGAAAAACGCGCTAAACCAGATACCATTAGTCCGTAATGAGTATAACGATTTACACCCGCTAGTTCATGAGCAATAATTTTATCTAGAATCGCACAGACTTTCTTTTCATCGACATTTAACATCTAATTTCCTTTCATGTTATTTGATAATTTAGACATTCTAATCATATTAATAATTGAGTTTCATTAATATGAACCAGTGCATAATTATAATTGCGAATGAGAATTATTTGCAATTATAATTATGGTGATAAAATTTAGACTAAAATTAAATCCATGGTTTACCGGTTAGTATGTCCAATAACCAATATGATTGAGGATCTGACGGACATAAATATGGTCCACATTCTAAAAATGCGCTTACAATATTAGCGATTAATGTTAGTAGTAGGAGCACAATTATCAACTTGGTTAATTTTGAAGCTTTATGATGTTGGTTTTCAACTGTCAGCATACCTGCGACTGAAGCATAAATTATAAAGACTAAGCAGACGATAAAATTCCAAGTGTACATATGTAAGCCAAATACACTTGCACCAAAACTGCCGCTACCAGGCACAATATGTAAAATCACTTGTAATAAACCGATAATACCATTTATTGTTGCGCTTAGAATTGTCATTAGGTAATGTAATCGAGTTCTTTGGAAATAAATATTCATCATTAAACCTGCGGCAATTGCATAGAGACCCATCCGCTGCATCGCGCAAAGTGCACATGGCAACTCAAAAGTGAGAAATTGATAGCCAAAAGCTGCGCACAGCATGGCAATAATACCAATGATAGCCAAACTATCTAGATAATGTAAAATACGATTAATATGATTCATGAGGTAGTTTCCTATAACTGAATATTAATATAACGAATAGTATGTGGAATAAAAAATGCTACCCACAAAATTACAAAGATTGTAAAGATAATCAGTGTGCTTCTTGTGTTAGATTTGAGAATCATGATGTATAGTATCAATAATAAGACAAAAAATAAAGCAGTCATGTTAAACAGCTCCTAGAAATTATTTAATGGCGCTATTATATGTCAATATATTGTAATTAGAAATAGATAAAATATCTATTGGAGTTGAGGACGTCGATTTGTAGCCATGATTAAGGTCGTTGCCTACATTGGTGACAGATACCAGTTATTTCTAGAGGGTTGCTAAAAGCAAAACCATAATTATTGCGTAAATTATCCAATGCCGCACAGATCTGATGAGAATGAATCTCTTGCTGTTGACCACAAATGGTACAAACTAATATTTGGCAGCTATGATCACTGGGGTGTTTACAAATCGTGTAAGTATTATTGGATTGAATTTTATGGATCAATTTCTGCTCCAATAGATACTCGATAGCGCGATAAATTGTCATGCGATTGGCGGTTGGATTTTGGCACTGCAATAACTTTAGAATATCATTACTGGTTAGTCCCGTATCATGTTCATAAACAATTTGCAAAATCAACTCTTGTTGGTTAGTTAAGTGAATGGCAAGTTGTTCACAATATTTACGTAATTCATCAAAATTTTCTAACATTTATCAAACCTAACTTTAATTTGTCTCATTATTATACCGCAAATCTAACAATTATTGACATTCATGATTACAAGATGTTACAATGTAACATTAGTTTACTTATTTTAAAGGAATTTGGTGGTATGAAACATAAATTATTATTACTAGTGGGAAGCATGTTATTCACTAATTTTGCACTCGCTGCACCTGTTAATATTGTAGCTGCTGAGAATTTTTATGGACAATTAGCAAAAGAAATTGGTGGTAACCAAGTTAAGGTACAAAGCATTATGAGTAATCCAGATGCCGATCCACATTTATTTACTACCTCACCATCAACGAGTAAGGCACTGAGTGGGGCGCAAATTATTGTTTATAATGGCGCAAATTATGATGATTGGATGAAGCAGTTATTAGCAAATGTTGATAAAAACAAAGTTATCATCATTAATGTTGCTGATTTAATGCAGGTTAGAGATGGGCAAAACCCGCATATTTGGTATAAACCAGATACATTCCCACAGCTAGCTCAAGTTTTAGCAACCAAAATTCAACAGTTAAATCCAGAAGCAAAAAAAGAAGTAACTACTAATTTACAAAAATTTATTGTTGCTAATCAACAAATTCGTAATTTAGTTGCTGAAAATAAAAAGCGTAATAAAGGTAAATCAGTTACGGCAACTGAGCCCGTATTTGGTTATATGAGTGATGCTTTAGGGTTGAAAATGGAAGGTTTAGATTTTCAATGGAAAATCATGAATGATACTGAGCCAACCCCTAAAATGATAGCCAATTATCAGAGTTTGTTAACTAATAAAAAAGTAAAAGTTTTATTCTATAATAGTCAAGTCAGTGATTCAATCACCAAAAATATGCAAGATTTAGCGCGTCAAAATGGTATACCTGTAGTTGGTGTGACCGAGACTATGCCTGCTAATGTTACGATTAATCAATGGCTAAATAATGAATTAACTGCAACTGCTGCTGCATTAGCAAAGAGTAGATAATGATTGAATGTCGTGATTTAGTCTTGGGATATGATAAGGCGGTGACCAAGCCATTTAATCTAACGATTAAAGATAATCAATGGATTGGAATTATTGGTAAAAATGGTGCGGGTAAATCAACTTTTTTGAAATCAATTTTGGGTAACTTATCACTCAAAGCAGGGCAGTTACAGGTTTTTGGTAAATTACCAGGTAACAATAATACTTGTATCTCTTATATTCCCCAAGAACGAGAAATTAATTTGGCGGATAAAATGAGTGGGATGAGCTTGGTGATGAATAGTTATCGTGGTTGGAAACTCGGCTTGCCGTGGTCTGGGCGTAGCTTACAACGACGAGTTAATGAATTAATCGACTTGGTTGGTGCCAATGAGTATGCCCACCGTCCATTTATGTCATTATCTGGTGGACAAAAAAAACGAATTTACTTAGCTCAAGCATTGGTTAATCAGCCACAATTGTTATTATTAGATGAACCATTAGCTGATTTAGATCCACATGCCAAACAGCATTTTATTGAAGCATTGCAAAAAATTCATAGTCACCGTGAGCTAGGGTTATTAATTATTTCACATGATATGCATGAAATAGCTTGTCATTTGGATGCCTTTGTTCATTTTAGTTCAACGGGTGTACACTATTGTGAAACTATCGAATGTGTAAAGGAAGATACTTATGTGGGCGTATAGTTTCATGCAAAATGCTATTATTGGTGGCATAATTATTGCTACAGTGTGTGGTCTAATTAGTGTTTTTGTTATTTTGCGCCGTACTGCATTTGCGGCTCATGCGCTTGGACACATGAGTTTAACTGGTGCAGCTGGTGCGGCATTACTTGGTTTTCCATCGATGCTCGGGCAAATTATTCTTAATGTAATCTCAGCGATTATTATGGGTCTGATGGGTGACAAAGTTAAGAAGAATGATTTAGCGATAGGTGTCGTATTAACTTTTGTTTTGGGACTCGGTGCTTACTTCCTCTTTCTATTCCAAAATAATTATGCTGGTGGCGTGATGGGGATTTTATTTGGTAACATCTTTGCGATTTCGAGTAGTCAAATCGTGCAGTTAGCATTAATGGGAGTGAGTATCTTAATCGTGATGGCTATAATTAGTCGACCATTAATCTTTGCCTCAATTGACCCCGTTGTTGCTGCTTCAAAAAATGTACCGTTACGTTTGCTCTCGGTGGTGTTCTTTGTGTTATTAGCGCTTACCGTTTCAATGGCTTGCCAGATCGTCGGTGCATTATTGGTATTCGTATTACTTATTATACCAGGCGCAATCGGAATGCAGTGGGGGCAGTCGATACCTCGGATAGTTATCATTAGTATCCTAAGTTCAGTTGGTGCTGTCTTTAGTGCATTATTAATCTCTTATCATTATGATTTACCAGCAGGATTTTGTATTACTATGCTATTATGTATCGGGTATTTTGTTGGTGTAGTACGTGAATTTATTGGTAAATTATGCTAAAATTTAGCGTTAATATAAATTTTTATTTGGTGTCCAAGATGAAAAAATTATTATTAATGTTGATAATAGCTACAGGTGCTTTTGACACAGCTTATGCGGTGAATACTAATAGTAGCGATAGTACAGTGACGGGTGTAATTGATAATGCTCAGTCTATGACATTACCTGATTTTTCGGCGATTTATGATAAAGTTGGTAAGTCAGTCGTAAATGTGAGTATTTTGCAAAATGTGTCACAGAGTAAATATAGTCGTTATGGAGTAGTTGAGCAAAAACAGCGTGGTTTGGGTTCGGGGTTCATTATTTCGCGGGATGGTTATATTCTAACTAATGCACATGTAATTGATAAAGCCGATTCAGTTACCGTGCGTTTGAATGATAAACGCGAATTTGTTGCCAAAATTATTGGATCGGATGCGATCACGGATGTGGCAGTGCTAAAAGTTAATGCCAATAATCTAACTCCTGTGCGTATCGGTAATCCTGATCGAATGAAGGCGGGGAATTGGGTTGCTGCAATAGGCTCACCATTTGGCTTAGAAAATACAATCACTCACGGTATCGTTTCAGCATTATCACGTAATTTGTCAGATGAAAATGCTGTGCCATTTATTCAAACGGATGTTCCAATTAACCCAGGTAATTCTGGTGGCCCACTAATTAATTTACGTGGTGAGGTAATCGGGATTAATTCTCAGATTTATAGCCGTAGTGGTGGGTATATGGGAATATCTTTCGCTATCCCAATTGATTATGCAATGCGCGTAGCCGAACAAATTAAACAAACAGGTCGTGCCGTGCGTGGTAAGCTTGGTGTTACTATTCAACCAGTAACTGCTGACATAGCTCCATCATTTGGCTTAGGTTCTCCTCGTGGTGTATTGATTAATGGTATAGAAGAAAATTCTCCAGCAAGTAAGGCAGGATTATTAGTCGGAGATATTATCTTAGCAATTAATGGTCAGAAAATAACTGATGGTTTATCGTTGTCTGGATTGATTAGTAATTTGGGACCTAATCAAACTATTCGTCTTGAAGTGTGGCGCAATAATTATGCTATTGAATTAACTGGTATTACTGGTTCTGCAACTAAATTAGCCGCTAATAATACTCCAAAAATAACAACTGCAGCACCTAATGTGGGGATGATTCCACGTTTGGGTATCGGGGCTGTTGCATTAAGCTCTTCTCAGATACGCCAGCTTGGTCTACGCATAAATGGTGGTTTAGTAATTCGTAAAACTTCTGATGTCGCTGAATATTATGGTTTACGTGTCGGTGATGTTATCTTGGGGGTTGGTAATACTCCAATTACATCGCTAGAGCAATTAAATCAATTAGTCGCAAATGCAAGACAGGGGCAAAGTATTGCACTCAAAGTTTTACGCATCAATAATAATGTTGCGATAACAATGTTCATTGCAGTACCAATTTTGAATTAAGCAGATTGGTTATGTAGTTGCAGGATTCCACCTAAGGTTTTGGGTGGAATTTTTATTTGCTGAGTATATTACTTTGGGTCGCAATCGTGGGAAGTGGTAAATTTAACATGAAATACCGCGCGCTAGCATAATGGTATGATAAAATTACCTACTTTTTATGTGCTGAAATTACAGCAGTTTTCTCTATTTAGGATAACATGAAACATATACGGAATTTTTCAATTATTGCTCACATCGATCATGGCAAATCAACCTTAGCCGATCGATTCATTGAATTTTGTGGTGGATTAGATAAACGCGAAATGGATAGTCAAGTTCTTGATTCGATGGATATCGAAAAAGAACGTGGTATAACGATTAAGGCACAAACAGCAGCATTAAACTATAAAGCAAAAGACGGTAATATTTATAATCTAAATTTGATTGATACCCCTGGACACGTGGATTTCTCTTATGAGGTATCGCGTTCACTCTCCGCTTGTGAAGGTGCATTATTGGTGGTTGATGCTTCACAGGGTGTTGAAGCGCAAACGGTTGCTAACTGTTATACGGCTATTGATTTGGGCGTAGAAGTATTACCAATATTAAATAAAATTGATTTACCTTCTGCAGAACCAGATCGTGTAGCACAGGAAATTGAAGATATCATTGGTTTAGAAGCAACTGATGCCGTACACTGTTCTGCAAAGAGCGGAATTGGGTTACAAGATGTGCTTGAATTGGTGGTTGCAAAAGTTCCACCGCCACGTGGTGATATTGATAAACCATTAAAGGCGTTGATCGTTGATTCATGGTTTGATAACTATGTTGGCGTTGTAATGCTAGTGCGTGTGGTTGATGGTACTTTGAAACCCAAAGATAAAATTCGCTTTATGAGTAATAAAGCAGTCTTTTTATGCGAACAAGTTGGGGTATTTACACCAAAAGCTATTCAAAAGACTCAGTTATCGGCTGGTCAGGTTGGTTATGTAATTGCTGGGATTAAAGAGTTACAATATGCCAAAGTTGGTGATACCATCACATTAGATGCTAATCCAGCCAGCGAACAATTACCAGGGTTTAAAGAAATTCAACCTAAAGTATTTGCTGGTCTGTATCCTGTTGAGTCACATGATTATGAAAATTTACGCGATTCATTGGAAAAGTTAAAACTAAATGATGCTTCATTAAACTACGAACCAGAGGTATCGCAAGCATTAGGTTTTGGTTTTCGCTGTGGTTTCTTAGGGTTGTTGCATTTAGAAATAGTCCAAGAACGTTTAGAGCGTGAATTTGACATGGATTTGATTACAACTGCTCCAACCGTGGTTTATCAAGTTCTTGAAAAAACAGGTGAAATCATATCAGTTGAAAATCCTGCCAAGTTACCCGATTTAAGTCGCATTCAAGAAATTCGCGAACCAATTATTACGGCTAATATTTTGGTTCCAAATGACTATGTTGGTGCAGTGATTATTTTGTGTAATCAAAAACGTGGTGTTCAGCTGAATATGCAGTATATGGGGCGTCAGGTTATGCTAACCTATGAAATGCCGTTGAATGAGGTTGTCTTGGATTTCTTTGATAAATTAAAATCGGTATCGCGTGGTTATGCCTCATTTGATTATGAGTTTAAAGAGTTTCGTCCTTCAGATTTGGTTAAATTGGATGTGTTAGTGAATGGTGAACGAGTTGATGCGCTCTCATTGATTGTTCATCGTGCAACTTCACAATATCGTGGGCGCGAATTGGTATCTAAATTACGTGAGCTAATTCCACGGCAAATGTTTGATATTGCCGTACAAGCTGCGATTGGCGCGCATATTATTGCCCGTGAAACAGTCAAAGCAATGCGTAAAAACGTATTGGCAAAATGTTATGGTGGTGACATCACGCGTAAGAAAAAACTCTTGGAAAAGCAAAAGGCTGGTAAGAAACGTATGAAGCAGGTTGGTAATGTCGAGATACCACAGACTGCATTCTTAGCGATTTTACAAGTTGATTAATCTTAATCGTTCTCTCAATTTATTAATAATAGCTGCCTTATGGTGGCTATTGTTGCATCTAGCAACGAATTCTTGTTTGTATAATTCTATAATTAACAAATGCAAATCAGTACATAGAAATAAATTTGCTCTTTAATAATAGTTATAAATATGATAAAATATAGAGGTCTTTTAACATAAATTTCACGAAAGGTTAATGATGCATAACCAATTCAATACACTATCGGAAATTACTACGTCAAGTGGTAAATCATATAAGTATTATTCATTACCAAAACTAGCTGCTGCTGGCTTTGATTTAAAAAAATTACCAATCTCAATTCGTATCGTTCTTGAAGCGGTACTTCGTAACTATGATGATGTAAAAGTTACCGAAGAACACATTAAACAATTAGCTAATTGGGGTGCTACAGCTCCTCGTGTTGATGAAATTCCATTTGTTGTAGCACGTGTTGTATTACAAGATTTTACGGGTGTGCCATTATTATGTGATTTGGCTGCGATGCGTACCGTTGCCGATAAATTAGGCAAAGATGCTAAAGTAGTAGAACCTCTAGTTCCTGTTGACTTGGTTGTTGATCACTCAGTACAAATTGATTACTATGGTAATAAAAATGCGTTACGTGAAAATATGGAATTAGAATTTACACGTAATAATGAGCGTTATCAGTTTATGAAATGGGGTATGCAAGCATTTGATACATTTGGTGTTGTTCCGCCAGGTATCGGTATTGTTCACCAAGTAAATCTTGAGTATTTATTTAAAGGTGTTCAACAAAAAGATGGCGTGATTTATCCTGATACTCTAGTTGGTACAGATTCACACACAACCATGATTAACGGTGTAGGTGTTGTTGGTTGGGGCGTTGGTGGTATTGAAGCCGAAGCTGGTATGCTTGGTCAACCAGTTTATTTCCTAACTCCTGATGTAGTTGGTGTTGAACTAAAAGGTAAATTAAACGAAGGTATTTTGGCGACAGATTTGGTATTAACTATCACTGAAATGCTTCGCAAAGAAAAAGTAGTTGGTAAATTTGTTGAATTCTACGGTGAAGGTGCAGCGAGTTTGTCTGTAACAGACCGTGCAACTATTGCTAATATGGCACCTGAATATGGCGCGACAATGGGCTTTTTCCCTGTAGATAGCGAAACCGTACGTTTTATGCGTGCAACTGGTCGTTCTGAAGAAGATTGTGAATTATTTGAGAAGTATTTCCAAGCTCAAGATATGTTTGGTATGCCATTAGGTGGTGAGATTCAATATACTAAAGCATTGACATTAGATTTATCTAGTATTAAGCCGTCTCTAGCTGGTCCTAAACGTCCACAAGATCGTATTGAACTTGATAAAATGAAAGAAACTTTCAATAGCTTATTTGTTAAACCAATCGCAGATAATGGTTTTAATAAACAAGAGGCACAACTGACTGAACGTTATGATACAAAAGCTGGTATTGATATAGGTAATGGCGATGTTTTAATCGCGGCGATTACTTCATGTACTAATACTTCAAATCCAAGCGTGTTATTAGCTGCTGGCTTATTGGCTAAAAAAGCGGTTGAAAAAGGTCTTAAAGTTCATCCACGTGTTAAAACTTCATTAGCACCTGGTTCGCGTGTCGTTGCAGATTATTTACAAAAAGCAGGTCTACAAGATTATTTAGACCAATTAGGTTTTAATATCGCTGCTTTTGGTTGTACTACTTGTATCGGTAATGCTGGTGATTTACGTCCTGAATTTAATGAAACAATTGTTGAAAAAGATGTAGTTGCATGTGCTGTATTATCAGGTAATCGTAACTTTGAAGCACGTATTCATCCAAATATTAAAGGTAACTTCTTAGCATCTCCTCCACTAGTGGTTGCGTTTGCCTTAGCTGGTAAAGTTAATCTTGATTTGAATGTTGATCCAATTGGTAAAGGTGCTGATGGTCAAGACGTATTCTTGAAAGATATTTGGCCAACTAGTAGCGAGATTGCCGCTTTGATGCCATTGGCACAAAATGCAGATACATTTAAACGTTTGTACACTGATTTGACTAAAGATCATGATTTATGGAATAACGTTCAATCATCAACTGGTAATGTTTATACATGGCCAGAATCAACTTATATTGCAGAACCTCCATTCTTTACTGATTTTGGTATGCAACATGGTAATGTACATGATATCCAAGATGCTAAGCCATTATTAATCTTAGGTGACTCTGTAACAACGGATCATATTTCTCCTGCAGGTTCATTCAAAGCAACTACGCCAGCTGGTAAATATTTATTATCGCGCGGTGTAGAAGCTAAAGATTTTAACTCATATGGTTCTCGTCGTGGACACCATGAAGTTATGATGCGCGGTACGTTTGCCAATGTGCGAATTAAAAACTTGATGATTCCCGCTGCTTCTGATGGTTCACGTGTAGAGGGTGGTTTTACTTTATATAATGGTGAACAAACAACCGTTTATGAAGCAGCTATGCAATATGTAGCATCTAATACACCAACTATCGTGATTGCTGGTGAAGAGTATGGTACTGGTTCATCTCGTGACTGGGCGGCTAAAGGTACTCAATTATTGGGTGTTAAAGTAGTAATCGCAAAATCATTTGAGCGTATTCACCGTTCTAATTTGGTTGGTATGGGTGTATTGCCATTACAATTTAAAGCTGGTGATGATGCAGCTTTGCTTGGTTTAACTGGTAATGAGACATTCTCAGTTCTTGGTGTGTCAAATGAAATGAAAGCACAACAAGATTTGACATTACGCATTACTTATGCGGATGGTAAAACTAAAGATTTAGTTGTACTATGCCGTATCGATACGCCAATTGAAGTTGAATACTATAAACATGGCGGTATTTTACCGTATGTACTACGTGAAATTTTAAGCAAATAGTTTTTATTAGCTTATTGGAAAGAATCAGATTATTTAATCTGGTTCTTTTTTATAGCTGGCATCAATTGAACACACCATGAATTAGGTGCTAACTTAATGCCTATTATCGGCTAATTATGTTTTTGTATGATTCGGACTTGCTAAATTGATTAGCCATATGTGGTGTTACACCAGTTGGTTATAGTGTGAATAAAAAAGATGTACGTAGAAACGTACATCTTTTAGCTTTAGTTAAATAAACTAATTAATGCTTACCATGGAATGCATTACGTAAGATTTCTTCCATATCTGCAACCATAGGTAAACGTGGATTCGCTGTCGAGCATTGATCTTCATATGCACGAACTGCCATATCAGGTACGGCATCCATGAATTCTTGTTCATTGATTCCCTGATCTTTTAAACTCATCTTAATACCAACACGATTACCAAGATCTAATACTGCTTTAGCTAATGAAGCAACACCTTCAGCTGGGGTAGCTGCTGGTAAACCGATCATTTGAGCAATTTCTTGATAACGAGTATCTGCTTGGTAATGCTCATATTTAGGCCATGGCGCCAATTTAGTTGGGGTTTGACCGTTGTATTTGATTACATGTGGTAATAAAATTGCATTTGTACGTCCGTGTGGAGTACCAAAACGTCCACCAATAGTATGTGCCATTGAGTGACAAATACCTAAGAATGCATTTGCAAAAGCCATACCCGCGATAGTCGCAGCATTATGAATCTTTTCACGAGCATCTTCATCACTTGCACCATTTTTAACTGAACGTTCTAAATAATCAAATACCAATTTAATTGCTTTTAATGCCAAACCATCGGTAAAGTCATTTGCAACCAATGATACATAAGCCTCAATCGCATGAGTTAACACATCCATACCAGTATCAGCAGCAACACTAGCTGGCATTGTCATTGCTAGACGAGGGTCAACAATTGCAACAGTTGGAGTTAATGCATAATCAGCTAATGGGTATTTTTTGTTTGCTTTATGATCACTAATTACCGCAAAAGGCGTAACCTCTGATCCTGTACCAGAAGTAGTTGGAATTGCTACCAAATGCGCTTTTTTGCCTAGTTCAGGATATTTGAATGCACGTTTACGAATATCCATGAATTTTTGTTTTAAATCATCAAATGCTACATCAGCATTTTCATATAATAACCACATTACCTTAGCCGCATCAATTGGTGAACCACCACCCAATGCAATAATATGATCAGGTTGGAACGTACGCATTAAATCCAAACCTTTGTATACGGTTTCGATACTAGGATCTGGTTCAACTTCAGTGAACAACTCAATCTCAACATGATTTAAGCGTGAAGCTAATACATCGGTAACTTTTTTCACAAATCCCAAATGCCAAATACTGCGATCAGTTACAATCATTACGCGATTAAGTCCTTTCATGTCTTGCAAGTACTTAATTGAATCTTTCTCGAAGAATATTTTTGGTGGAACTTTAAACCATTGCATATTATTATTCCGTCTTCCAATACGTTTGATATTAATTAGGTTGACTGCACTAACATTGTTTGATACTGAGTTAGAGCCGTATGAACCACAGCCTAGAGTTAGCGATGGAATAAATGCATTATAAACATCACCAATACCACCAAATGTTGATGGCGAATTCCAAATCAGACGAATTGCCTTCACTCTTTTACCGTAACGTTTTACTAATTCTTCATCTTGGGTATGAATTACCGCTGAGTGACCTAAACCATCAAATTCAACCATTTGCTCAGCAAGTTTTATTCCATGTTCCGTAGTATCGGCACGCAACATCGCTAACACAGGTGATAATTTTTCACGCGTGATTGGTTCTTTGGGACCCACTTCAGCACATTCAACTACGATAATACTCGTTTCCTTAGGAATGGTGAACCCTGATTGTTCTGCAATCCAGTACGGCGGACGACCAACGATATCCGCATTTAATTTAGCGCCTGCACAATTTTTAGAAGTGCCAGTTACACCAAACATAAATTGTTCAAGTTTTTTCTTCTCATCAGCATTCGCAAAATATGCCTTTAATACTCTTAATTCATTCGCGACTTCATCATAGATTTCTTTATCAACAATGATTGCCTGCTCAGATGCACAAATCATACCGTTGTCGAACGCTTTTGACATTACGACATCATTAACTGCACGTTTAATTTTTGCACTTTTCTCAATATATGCGGGTACGTTACCTGCACCAACACCTAGTGCTGGTTTACCACATGAATAAGCTGCTTTAACCATTGCATTACCACCAGTTGCCAAAATTGTTGCAACCCCAGGGTGATTCATTAATAGACCAGTAGATTCTAGTGATGGTTGTTCAATCCATTGTACACAATTTTCTGGAGCACCAGCGGCAATTGCAGCATCGCGGACAATTTTGGCAGCTGCAATTGAACAATGTAATGCAGATGGATGGAATGAGAAAATAATTGGATTGCGTGTTTTTAGAGCAATCAATGCTTTAAAAATCGTCGTTGAAGTTGGGTTAGTTGTTGGTGTAATACCGCAAATAACACCCACTGGTTCAGCGATTTCTGTAATTCCATTTAATTTGTCTTCACTAATAATACCTGCTGTTTTTAGGTGGCGCATACGATACGTAACATGCTCACATGCGAATAAATTTTTAATTGCTTTATCTTCAAATACACCACGTTTAGTTTCATCAATAGCTAGTTTAGCTAGTTCTCCGTGTTTGTCTAATGCTGCAACGGATGCTTTTTTCACGATATAGTCAACTTTTTCTTGATCGCAGAACACAAATTCGCTTAATGCGGTCAGACCATTTTTTACTAGTTGATCAATAACTGCTGCTGCATCTGGAGCTGTTGCTTTGGTAGTTTTTTCTGTCATTTTATTTTCTCACTTCTTGGTTGTTATCTTTAGTAACAGGTTGTCTGCAATTTAACTATAAAAAATAGCATTGCAGACTAAATTATACTATATTTTTTGTGGTTATCGTTGTCTTTAGGCTGTGAATTAGTGGTTAGGAGATCTTTATTATCAAAAAGGTTAGCGTAGCGTATACAAAAAATCCATTTCGGTAACAACTCAGGATTTTTAGCATCTGTTTTTTAAATAAACGATGATATCTAAATATTCAAGGCATAAAAACATCATTGCAAAAACAATAAATTTTTTATGCACTGTATTCATCATGCTGTGGCGCAATTGCCACGATGCTTTAATTAATTGCACGTTGTGATGTGTTGGTTCAAAGAGCGCTATTCATTCTCGCTACTATTATACTCAGCTAAAATTTCAAGAAAATCTTTAAAGCGAGCTTCTTTGGTTTCAAAGTTTTTACCATGTTTATGTTGGAGGTATTTTTTTAGCCCTTCCATATCATGCATTTTTTGTCCTTGTTGACGCATTTCATGGAACATCATAGCCTTGTCAATTATCTTACGAATAATTAATCCAGCAGGAACTTCGATATCCATGTCTACCTGTTGTTTAATATATTCAATTTTAGCGTCAATGAAATTTTTTTGCTCTTCTGTTAAGCGTACTGTGATAGGGTATGATTTACTCATTTAGCAACCTTAAAATATATTTAGTTGTAACTATACAGCACATCATAAATAAATGTCAATAACTATTCTTGAGTAATTTAACAATGCATCAATTACAATGTAATTTGAAATTACAGTTATTGTAAACATAACTAATTTTTGGATGTCGTACTGTGTCTGATAGAATAATGTTTTATTCATTGTTTAACAATATGTTAACCGAGTATTGGGGATATTTGCTATAAACGTGATAGCCATTAATTAATAAAAGAAGGTTGACAGATTGAGATAATTAAGTTATAGTAATCACTGTAATTATTAATTACATAAATTACAAAACTTACAAGGAGATTTATTTATGGCTAAAACGCATACAATTACAGTTCGTATAACTGATGAACAAAAGCGCTTTATTGATGACAAGATTGCACGCATTAAAAGCAAAGTTGATGTTGACGTGCCTGCTGGATTGGTAGTTCGCAAGCTAATTGATCGTGCAATTGAATTTCATAATATGCGCAATAATTTAGCTGATGCTAAGCAGGGTATTGGTACTAAACAGATGAGTGGTTTGCAAAGTTTTTTACAGCGTCGTAAAGGTGTAGGTTATGAAAACCATGAAGCAAAATTGAAAGATTTTCTTAAATTAATCGAAGAGTATAATGCAGAAGATACGAAAGAAGGGGAATAAACAATGTTAGCTACTAAAAATCATTATAAATATCAGGTAGAGTTAAAGTCGGAAACAAATGATGCGTTGACTTTGGATGTTACTAGTCATGATGATATTTTTGAGAAACTAGACATGATTCGTGGAAAGTTACATATTTCACATAATGATGAGCAAGCATTTTTGATTGGTTTGAAAATGGCAGGTGAAATAATTCTTCAACATCGTGATGATCCATTTTTTCAGAGCCTAAAACAGCCAATGAAAGAAATTATGACAATATTAAAATCTAACGTGAAGAATCAGAAATAAATGGTAATTGCCCATTAATAGACTATGGCCAACATTTAGAGAGCTAAAGAGCCTAATTTAACAATATGTTATCAAGCAAATGGTATTAAATAAAACATAGCTTAGCTATATTATCAGTTAGTCAGTTTATTCTTGGGATTATTTTGAGCTGATTTATCTATATCACATGGCAATAGATTTTTAGTTCTATTGTCAATTTTTACATGGGGTATCAATTATGTATCCAATTATAGCATTATTGGTTTTTATGATATTGTACTTATTATTTGGACTCTTTGGGTTATCAATTTTAAATCTGCTAAAGATTAAAATACTCAAAAATGATGCAATAATCACCAATATCCTGAAAAATATTTTTAAATAAGCAATTACCATAAGCCCGCAGCATCATTTATGTGTCAGTATGTTACTGTAGTTGGTTTTGCAAAAGTCGATTCGTTCTTATTTATATCGTTTGTTCTTTATTTGTAGACCACATATCTGTATACATAGGCATCTTTATAAAAATAATCAAATTTTATTGCTTAGCTATTTGTTTTTAATCTGCCTTGGTCATATCGATAAATTGGTTAATTAATAATGAATTAGGTATCTTGCGGTAGTAATTGTGTTTTTCTAATTCTACAATTAACATCTCACGTGTATTTGCATTGAACTTAGTAAATAAGTAACGATGCACGATGTTATTGATAGTACTTACTTTGATTGGTTTACCTTCAAGTTTTGTAATTATTTCAGCTATTTCAGCGTAATTACGCGTATGAAATAATAAAAAACCTGAGTCCTCACTTTTTTATTTTTGCTGAAAGTGAGAATAATAGATCTTTAACAAATAAGTAATTAAAAAATAAAAAAGGCA
>RXKA01000173.1 GCA_003962985.1 Pseudomonadota bacterium
CCATGTTTTTAGCATCTTTTTCAAACATTTCGTGAGTAAGTTTAATTTGGTCTGCTTTATAACCTTGTTGTTTCATATTTTCTTCAGCATTATGCATCATGTGATGAATTTCATCATGCACCATTGCACTAGGAACATCCAAAGGAGAAACTTCAGATAATGCTTGTAATGCGTTGTCACGTGCTTTATTTTTAATACGACGATCTACTTCACGTTGTAGATTTTCTTTAATTTCTGCACGTAAACCTTCTTCTGTACCAGCAGCTACACCAATTGATTGAATAAACTCAGCATTCAATTCAGGTAATTGTTGTTTAGAAACTTCTTTAACTGTGATATTGAAAACTGCAGTTTTACCTTTTAGGTTTTCTGCATGATATTCTTCAGGGAATTTAACTTCTACTTCTTTGCTTTCGCCAGCTTTAAGACCTTCAACGCCTTTTTCGAAGTCAACTAGCATCCAACCTTGACCTAACACAAATGGATAGTTCTCAGCTTTACCGCCTTCAAATTCAACACCATCAACAGTACCCACAAAATCAACTGTCACTTTGTCACCATTAGCAGCTGCTTCGTCGCTTACGATATGTGTTGCACGTTGTTTACGTAAAATCTCAATTGTAGTTTCAATGTCTTTTTCAGTTAAAGTGCATGCAGGTTTTTCAATTTCTTTAGCTGATAGATCACCTAGTTTAACTTCCGGCATAACTTCAAAAGTTGCGGCAAAAACAAAATCTTCACCTTCACTTGAAGTTAAATCAAATTTTGGATATCCCACGATATTTAATTTGTGCTCAACGATTTGATCTACAAATTGTTTATTTAATTGCTCATTCAATGAATCTTGGTACGCTTTACCACCGTACATTTGTTCAACGATATGCTTAGGTGCTTTACCTGGACGAAAACCTTGTACTTTTGCATCTTTAGCATATTTTTTTAACTGAGCTTGTACATTTGCATCAACTGCCGCTTTGCTAACATTAAAACTTACTTTACGTTCTAAGTTACTAACTATTTCTACTGACATCCTGAGATTTCCTTAAAAATTAAATTCCAATAATCGCGTATTATACCAGAATTTATCTAGGTATATTCCGAATCTTCAATGAAAAACAAAACCATCCAGCTATTTCATGTGGATGGTTTGGTTAAATCAAGTTAAAACATCATAATGCAACCGAATCTTCACGCATATGCGATGGTGTAATCGGATAAGTGGCAAGCATTTTCAACAATACCCCATACAAATTGTCATTACGAAAATTAAATCTAAATTCACATTCTTTCATGTGCAAGTAAAACTTATGTTTGGCAACTCCTTGGAATTTCGACATTCTCTCACGGGCGAATATCCAAAACCGATTTAGGTCGTCAACATAACTTGGTTTTCCTGCCAACTCGGGATTATTATCATAGCCAACGGCAACCATGCCCAATTCATCACGAATATCTACGGAATGAATTGCTACTTCACTAGTTTCAAGCTTACCACTTTGCAACCACTGTAGTTTATTCGGTGCTAAATTGGCAATCATCTCCGCGTATACCTTACCACGACGTTTTAATAATCCAAAGTTTTTAGAAATACGTTGTGACAACGTAGCACTCTCAACTGGTGCTTCTTCAACTAGCTCTTCAGTTTGATTTTGCAAGGGATTATATTGCTCACAAAATTCACTAATCCGAATCCGAATTTCATTCATGTAGCGATTAACCGTATTGCGATTTAATTCAATTTTTTCTGCAATTTGTGTTGCAGATAAATCTTCAACGAAGCACCGCACTAATTTACGAAATTGACGCTCAGATATTTTTGCCCTACGCACATAGCGATTTTTAAAAGTATTTTCCATCTTCCCTCTACCAATAAGCATGCCTAGATAAGTTTATATACTAGTCAAGCAAACAAAGCAAACACACCATATTATCAATAGCACATGATAATATCTGCTCTAACCTGTTGCCAATATTTGTTTAATATAAATATTGAGCTTTTTTATTACCGCTTAATTATAACATATTGAAGATAATTTTTATGAACAAAGTAGATAATTTCCGCCTAAAATTCAGTAACGACAATCGTGAATTTGTACCAATAATGATTGGAGGAATGGGAGTTGATATCTCCACTAGCCAATTAGCATTAGAAGCTGCCCGTTTAGGTGGCATTGGACATATCTCAGATGCGTTAGTAACTGATGTTTCTGATCGTAAGTTTGGTACTAAATTTGTTAGCACTAAACGTCAAGAATTTAAAGAGAGTTTGAACTCAATTGATAAAAGCCGAATTAGCTTTCAAGAGCATGACATTCGTGAAGCTATGAAATTACATGTAGCCAAAACGATGGAAGCTAAACGTGGCGATGGACTAGTATTTGTCAATTGCATGGAAAAATTAACCATGAATAGTCCAAAAGACACATTACAATACCGTTTAAATGCAGCCTTAGACGCAGGTATTGATGGGATTACGTTAAGTGCTGGTTTGCACCTAAACAGTATGGCACTAATGCAGGAAAATAAACGTTTCCATGATGCAAAAATAGGAATCATTGTTTCTTCAGTCCGTGCCTTAAAACCATTTTTACAACGTGCTAAACGCTCTAATCGTATGCCTGATTATATTGTGGTTGAAGGTCCATTAGCTGGTGGACATTTGGGATTTGCATTAGAAAACTGGAAAGAATTTACCCTAGCAATGATTTTTAGCGAAGTTAAACAATATTTAGCTGATAATAATCTAAATATTCCGGTGATACCTGCAGGTGGTATTTTTACAGGTAGCGATGCCGCTGCTTACTTAGCCAACGGTGCAGGAGCAGTACAAGTTGCAACTCGTTTCACCGTTACAACAGAATGCGGATTACCAGAAAAAGTTAAACAAGATTATTTTAGAGCCAATGAAGAAGATGTTGAAGTAAATACGTCATCACCAACTGGTTACCCTATGCGGATGTTGTCATACTCACCATCACTGGGTTCTAAAATCAAACCCAACTGTGAAGCCCTAGGCTATCTATTGGAAAATGGCACATGTTCATATATTGATGCTTATGAAAAAGCCAAAGTAGAATGTAGCGCGGCAGGCAAACCACTTGCAGTTTATGAAAAAACTTGCTTATGTACCCACATGCAATTATTCCAGTGCTACACCTGTGGGCATTATGTTTACCGCCTAAAAGATACTACAAATAAATTAGCAGATGGAAGCTATCAAACCCTTAGTGCTGAACATGTGTTTTTAGATTATCAATATAGTACAGATAACAAAATCGCATTACCGCAACTATAACAAGATAAAAACCAGCTTACTACAAAACTAAGCTGGTTTTTTATTTAATGTTTCTGTTAAACAGTTAACCTATAAGCATCTAGGCGATATTTATTTAGATTAACTATCAATTAGCAGGCATGAGGATCTGGTTCATAAATCCCAAAGACATTACCATCAGGATCACGACAATATGCAACCCAAGCCAGATTAGGAATTGCACGCTTTTCTACGGCTACACTCCCACCAGAGATTAATATTTGATATAAGACCGCATCAATACTTTCAACGGTAATTGTACAGACAAATGAATTAATTGCAGAATCTAGCTCTGGACTGGTCCCAAAACGTTTAACGATGCTACCATTAATCCCTGTTTCACAAGTACAATTAGCGGCGGTAATTACCTTCCAGTATTCGACTGGTTCTGCTGAATATTGATGGATACGCCAACCAAATACTTTACGATAAAATTCAGCAATTTTAGCACAATCACTAGCATGAATCTCAAAACCTACTACACGGTTACTCATAATATCAACCCTTATCAAAAGTAATTTAATTATTCTGATTTAATACTCGAATTTTAGCACTATTTAAAAATATCCACAATAAAATAATGATTTTTACATCACCAACATAAATTTATAATAACCGTAAATGGTATTATATCTATTACCCTATTATTAAACTTAACCAAATTAGTAACTAAATTAATCATGCCAAAGTAGAATCGTTTATCTAAGTGAGAAGTTTACTTGTCATTCTCTTAATTATTCTGGCTACACTAAAATAATTTATATAGCCAGTACATGTGGTATTGAACATTCATTGTCTGAATAACATATGACTACTCAAGCTATTAAATTTGCTGGAATGTTCAATAAATTAGATGTTGGCTATAAAAACAAAACGGCTTCGCGAATTAATTACGAAGCCTTTTTATTTTCAACCTATTCAATCAAAAGAGATAATTACTTTCATAGCTTTTTCATCTGCTGCATGTTTAAATACATCATAAGCTTTCGCTATTTCATTAAATCCAAAATGATGAGTAGCTAATTTTTCTAATGGTAGTTTACCCGAACAACAAGATTTAAGTAACATACCTGTAGTATTTGCATTCACCAAACCAGTAGTAATAGTTAAATTTTTGATCCATAGCTTTTCAAGTTCAAAATTAACTGAAACACCATGAACACCAACATTAGCGATATGCCCACCTGGTTTAACAACTTTTTGGCAAATATCCCAAGTGGCAGGCACACCAACGGCTTCCATTGCACAGTCAACCCCCTTACCACCTGTTATTTCAAGAACTTTAGCAACGGGATCTTCTTTGGAAGAATTAATTATATGTGTTGCACCAACTTCTTTTGCCATTGCTAACCGATTTTCATCCATATCGATTGCAATAATTGTTGCAGGCGAGTAAAATTGAGCAGTTAACAAACAACCCATACCAATCGGTCCAACTCCTGCTATAGCAATTGAATCTCCAGGGCGCACATTTCCATACTGCACACCAATTTCATGCGATGTTGGTAATACATCCGATAAAAATACTGCAATATCAGTATTTAGAGAATCTGGTAAATGATAAAGCGAATTATCAGCAAAGGGGGTACGTACATACTCTGCTTGAGTCCCATCAATCATATAACCCATAATCCAACCACCACCTTTTTCACAATGGGCATATAATTGCTTTTGGCAATTCTCACATGATCCGCAACGACTAACACAAGAAATAATTACTTTGTCGCCTTTCTTGAAGTTCTTAACAGCAGAACCAACCTCTTCTATTACTCCAATTCCTTCATGTCCAAGAATTCGTCCATCAAATTTACCATTCTTCTGGGTTGCAACAACTTCTATCTCTGGATTTTTACCCTTCCATATCCCCAAGTCAGTGCCACAAATAGTGGTTTTGGTCATTCGAACAACTGCATCTGTAGCTTCCAATATTTGTGGAATTGGACGCTCTTCAACACGTATGTCGTTAGCACCATGATATACCATAGCTGTCATAGTCGTTTTCATTTCATTATCTCCTAGAAGTGTTAATTCATTAATATTATAACACTTTTCCAGATATCATACTGAAGTATTTTGGTGTTATCATAAATTAAGTTCGTCATAATCAATACCTGTAACATGATGGTGAACAATATATTTAACTCATAAATTAGTTTAAGGTCTAAATTCCAATAAAAAAAGAGCCATGTATAAACATAGCTCTTGTAAATCGCGAAGTAACGTATGGTTATAAACCTAG
>RXKA01000073.1 GCA_003962985.1 Pseudomonadota bacterium
ATCGGGCAAATACTCTACATAAATATAATTATTTTCAAATGCATATTGTTTACCCAATGAATCAGCGCCGCTAGCCCCACCGCTAATAATGGTGGGCGAGCTTTTATTTCTCTCCATAAAACAACTACAATACCGTTTAAGCATATTGTAATTATTAAATCCCCTGCTTCCTATAATAGCGTATCTCATGTTTATTTTTGTTTATTTAAATATTCAAGACAGACGAAAAATGGGAAAAAGAAAAAAGAAAATGTACCCAAAAACCAAAAAGCGGGCAAAATTAATAGGTGTTTAATTTTAAAGTTTTTGTTTCTTATATAGGGTAAAATATAGAATGTATAGCCTATACTTCCTATTAGCATCCATAACCATATCCCCAAATAGTGCGGCCCAACCCAAGCCCAACCGTCAAACCCCGCGTTAATATCATGGTCAGCCGTCATACATTAAACCAAGTAAGCAATGATTGTTTACTAACTTTCTTTAAATCAGCGCCGCGATCAGGCCGCAAAACCAAAGAAATAGTATATCTAAATCCAAAATAATATCCATTTTCCCTAATCTCTTGAACCATAGCGGGAAATACTTCTTTCAATACAGGCGCTACCCACCTATAATCTGTTTTATCAGTCAAAGAATCATAAACACAAAAATAATAATTAATATAGGAGGGTGGAAACATATCTGAATTCATTTATACCTTTCTTGAGCTAATAATGTAGAAACTTGTCTTGCTTCATCTAACAAACTTTGACGCCACTGGCTCATTTCAATATAGTATTGAGAATTTTTGTCGCCAGTAAAATTTTCTAAATCATGATGAATATAACCATACTCATCATATAAAATAGCCTTTACATCCCTTAGTAACTTATCCTTTACCGCTGGCGGCAAAATGTCTAAATTAACTTCTAATTTCATAATATAGTAATTAATTTACCAATATTTCTGATCCACTTGTTTATTTCTCTGGCCGCAGAGCCTTTGGGCTTATATTTTTTCTTATAAGTAATGAGTTGGTTTAACTCGGATTGAAGGTGCGGGGCTAGAGTAATTGGAAAGTTCATGATAAAAGCTGTTTTTCTAATTCTTCGATACTTCGTTTAGAAGATTGTAGCTTTAATATATCTTTGTCTATACTAGAGAGATATCCTTTGAAGTCAACTTTAATTCTAAGTTTTTTGGCGTCATCAAGAAATTTTTGTGGAATATCTTTGGTCATGCCAATATATGAAAAATAAACAAAAAGCACCCCATCATCATAACTACAAGTGACATTCTCATCAATTTTAATATTCTTATGATTCCATCCGGGATCAATAGAATCCATTATTGTAATAAAATCATTTTTCTTATCTTCGCTAACAAATCTAAGTTTTAGTCTAGTTGAAAATAATCCATCATAAACAATGGTGGCGTGCTCCTGCAAAAAAGGAAGTATTTTTGCTTTATTCTCTTCTTGAAATTGATCTTGCAATTTATAAATAGAGTTCTGAAGTTCTTCAATTTGTTCTTTGATATTCATTTTATACCCCTCACTTGTTTCAACCACGCATTAAAATTCTTATCATACTCGCCCAATTTTTGCCCGGGTTCGGGCTGTAATTCTAAAATTTGATTACTAGAATGTAGTGGTCCTGCGTAATATATTACTGTCTTAAAAAAATCTGCACAACCAATTCTAGTCGAAAATACATAGCCTTTTTGAAATTTATGAAAAAACTCCATCTTCAGTCTCACAAAATCTTCGGCAAAATGCTTAGAACTATTTAAAACCCTTTGTGCTTGGACGGCAAACCAATAAGCGTCACTATCCATTTTAACTATTTCATTTTCATTGAAATATCGAACTATAGTATTATCCTGAGTCATAATGACAAAATTCTCTGATACAAATTGTTAATCTCAGTGTAATTCACTGATCTAGGAAGTTTAGTAGCTAATCTTTAGGTAGTCAAGACTTTTTCTAAATTCTCTAGTTCTGCCTCTGTTACAATAATAAATTTTATGTCATTTTTAATGCAAAAATTTTCACCAGCCTTGAATTTGTGTGGATTTTTATCAAACTCTAACAGAGATTCAGGTTTAATCTCTATTAAAATCTTATTATTCACAAGAAAATCTGGTATGTAATTATAGATTCTTCCATCTATTTCATATTCAATTCTATAAGGAGACTTTATTAACTGATTTATTTTAATACTGCTCTCACAAAACTCTAAAAATTTTAACTCGTAACTACTTTGATAATAAAATCTATCATTGAATTTAATACTATCAAAATGTCCCGAAATATGATTCTTTCCGTATGGTTCTAGTTTTCCATCTAAATATAATTTACTTACTCTTTGCGACACTTCTTTACAATATGATTTATATTCTTCGCTATTTTTATCTCTATTACTAAGTGCCGCTTTTCTTGCTTCACACCATTGATTATAGTTCTCTTCGTTTTCTATCCATTTTTTAAATGGGTTTTTATTTCCAGAAAAATCGGCATGATTTTCGCTCATTCGCTGTTTTGTTTCACTACTATGTTTTTTCCCATAAAATGGATTTTTTTCTCCTTTTACTCTTTCCGATACAGCTTTTTTCTGCTCGTCAGACATTTTAAATCCTTTCATCCATTTGCCACTTCCATTAATTTTGCAAGTGTTAGAAATACGATTTTTTAAATCGTCTGATACTAAAACACAGTTGGGATATTTTATCAAAAATTCTTCTGAGCTTATTTTATGAACTCTTAAATGTGAGGCTAAAGCTTTAAAATAGTTATTACATATTGGACATTTTATCATACACTATTATATACAACTATCATGGATATGCTTAATAAAAAATTATAAATTTAATAATTTTTGATAAAAATCATTTATTTTACTATAATCAACACTTTTTGGTAGTTTTGTGTTTTGATAAGCGTTATCAATCTTTGAATTAATAGATTCAAATTCTAACATTAAATTTTCATAAGTCCGTTCACCATTACGGATAGATAAAAGTTCTTCGGCATCTGGACGTTTAACTATAACTCCTTTACCTTCAAGTATTTCTAATCCCATTCTACTAAGGCGAATTAGGTGACTCATATGCTTCCCGTCCCAACCTAATTTTTCTTCTATAATTTTTCTTTCTTTATTTCTATTTTCTTTCCAGTGTAACCAATTATTATACTCTTGTAAATCAACTTTAAATTGTATCTCCCTTTTTAAATAATTAGCTAAATCGGAATTTAAACTAAAATCTTCAGTTATTTTATGACAAACGGCTTTAGAATATTCAGTCGGCCAATTACCACCATTTAATTTGAAATTACATATACTACTGATTATTTCCCACACCCTATCTTTAATAGTCTCTTTTTTTTCAGGATCTAGCTGCAAATCATTAAGGTCCCATAAATTAATTTGTGTTTTAATGCTACGTTCGACCTCACCAAATAAAGGGGGCTGTTTATCTGGAAGTCCATAATTTGAACGAATTGGTTCGGGTATTTGCCCCCTCACAATCCACTTCTTATGCCTCTCAATTTTTGCGGCTTGACTATGCGCGTAACCTTGGAAAGCCCAACGAGCCCGAGAAGATAGAAATAGATGTCTGTTATTATAGATTTCCTCGCCTATCCTATTTTTAACTAATATATGTTCCGGCGCTACCCATAACAATTCAACAATATTTGGATTAACCGCCGCCGCTAATTGAAAAAACTTATCTAATGAATAGATTGTTGATTCAAGCTTGGGGTTAAGCGGGTTGCGAAGGTGGGAAAATTTCTCTTCAATAAGGGGGTTATTGATTGTTTGAGAGAATTTTTCGAATAGGTGTTCGCGTACTTCTTTGGGTGCTAATACAATACCTTTTATATCAACGTCTGAAGTTGATGTCGCCATCCCATACGCTTGACTGCCGGATAGTGTAACGAACGATAAATTATCAATTAACCAAGAATTAATATTCATATACTAGATCCTTATTTTTCATTTAACAGATGATTTTTTTTAATTGCTGTTCGGACCTAAAATTACTTATTAACTAGACACATTTTTTTTCCATAATAAAGGTTTTAATTGCTGGATGTGCCTAAAAATTTATTCAACTAGATACATTTTCGTGCTCTACCACTGAGCTACTTGAACCTTTTGGATTCAAGGTGGGATTCGAACCCACGACCACGTTCTTAGCATGAAAGTTTAATTGCTGTTAGTATCTAAAAAACTATTAACAAGATGCGTTTTTAATGACAGGTGCCTTACCACTTGGCTAAACCAATCTAAGACTGGTTATAAGATTCGAACTTATGATACCCTGTTTGGATAATTATATTCTGCTGTTAGCATCTGAAATTTAACCTACGACACTACTATACCGTTCTTGATTCAGAACGTCAAGCATAACTTGAAAGGGTGATACGATTTTTCCACTTAGTACACTCTTTAGTACAGCGGGCGAGCAACCAGAGACAAGGCAGGTTCCTTTGTCGTCTTGAGTAATTGGAGTTTGATCGTTTCTGGCTTGAACGTTCCAGAAAATGATTTTCGGAAGTTTATATCCAGAAGCAGCGTATTTTGATTTGATTACTTCAAAATTAGTATATCCTTCACACGCGACATCGAATTCCATATCACTAATAATCATTAATGCATCTGGCATATCAGATTGTGATACTTTATTTTGAATAGCCGCGTTAAGAATAGCATTAAAAGCAGATTGCAAATTAGTTGATCCACCCCACTCTGCCTTAGATAAATTCTGTACTTTCTCGGAAATATTATTACCAACAATTTTCTCTAATTTAGAGTCAGTAGTGAAAGTTAAAAAATGATTCTTAAATGGTCCAGTAATACGCTCTCCGCAATAAATACCAAGAGAAATTGACACCTCCATTGGTAATCCTGACATAGAACTAGATACATCACATAAACACAATACATTCTTATACTCTCCATCTTGGGGAATATAATTAGGCAAAGCATTCCATAAAACGTCATGAGTAGCATTAGCTGAACCGCTTCTAATTTGTCTTACGATATCATAGGGATATAGGGTGGTGGCATTGATTTTGGTTTTGCCAGCCGCTACATCAGCAATATACTTAGTATATCGTTTATCATCATGTTTCTTAAATGCATCTTTGTAAATCAAAGCAGCGCGAGAAGGAACACCTTCATACTTAATATCAGACCAATTATTATCTGACATTTTGCGCTCTACGATATCCAAGTGTGAACGCATTTTAGCCAAAAGCTTACGATACTCTTTTTCACTTAGATTGAATTTCTGAGCAAAAAAGCGGCCAAGACGGCGAGTATTCGCCGATGAAGTATTAACCGAAGGCATCCATTTAGGAAGGAGCGAGAGCTTCCCGTCTCCTTTACCGTTTAGGTATGCAGCAAAATCTTTGATATCTTTGTTAAACTGATTAAAAATAAATTCAAGAGCATCATCCCAAACTTTGGTATCCTCTAATGAGAACAAATCGTCCCAGCGGCCAAATT
>RXKA01000048.1 GCA_003962985.1 Pseudomonadota bacterium
AAGGCTGTGGTAGTCAAAGAAAATAACTACCACTTAGTTTTTAACTTTTAAATTATTTCTTGTTAACTACTGCATCAGCAATATGTTTAGGTGCTTCTGCATAGTGTTTGAATTCCATTGAATACGTCGCACGACCTTGAGTCTTAGAACGTAAATCAGTTGAATAACCAAACATTTCAGCAAGTGGAACTTCAGCCTTAACTTTTTTACCACCAGCATCATCGTCTTCCATACCTTGAATGATACCACGACGAGAAGATAAGTCACCCATCACATCACCCATGTACTCTTCTGGAGTCTCAACTTCAACAGCCATCATTGGCTCTAAAAGTACAGGATTTGCTTTACGCATACCTTCTTTGAACGCCATAGAACCAGCCAATTCAAACGCTAATTGCGATGAATCGACATCATGGTAAGAACCATCAAATACTTCAACTTTAACGTCAACTACTGGGTAACCAGCGATAACGCCAGACTTCATTGCACCTTGGATACCAGTATCAACTGAAGGGATGAATTCACGAGGAATACGACCACCAGTAATACCATCAACGAAAGTATAACCATTACCTTCACCTGATGGCTCCATACGAATCCAACAATGACCGTATTGACCTTTACCACCTGATTGTTTAACGTGTTTACCTTCAACTTCCACTTTATTGCGGATAGTTTCACGGTAAGCTACCTGAGGAGCACCAACGTTAGCTTCAACGCTGAATTCACGTCTCATACGGTCTACAATAATCTCTAAGTGTAACTCACCCATACCAGAGATAATACATTGACCAGTTTCTTCATCTGTCTTAACGCGGAAAGAAGGATCTTCTTTAGCCAAACGTCCTAAAGCGATACCCATTTTTTCTTGATCGGCTTTAGTTTTTGGTTCAATCGCGATATGAATTACTGGCTCAGGGAATTCCATGCGCTCTAAAGTAATTTCATTGCTGATATCACACAATGTTTCACCAGTTGTAACTTCTTTCAAACCGATTGCAGCAGCGATATCACCAGCACGAACTTCATCAATCTCTTGACGATCATTCGCATGCATCTGAACGATACGACCGATACGCTCTTTTTTACCTTTTACTGGATTATAAACTGTATCACCAGATTTAACCACACCTGAGTAAACACGGAAGAACGTCAACTGACCTACAAATGGGTCTGTCATAAGTTTAAATGCTAATGCTGAGAACGGAGCTTCATCAGATGATTCACGCGTAGCTGGAGTACCATCAGGTAACTCACCAGCAATAGCAGGAACTTCTGTTGGAGATGGTAAGTACTCAACTACAGCATCCAACATAGCTTGAACACCTTTGTTTTTGAACGCTGAACCACAGAACATAGGAATAATTTCACAAGCAATCGTACGTTGACGGATAGCTGCTTTAATTTCTTCTTCTGTTAATTCGCCATCTTCAAGATATTTCATCATCAATTCTTCAGTTGCTTCAGCAGCTGTTTCAACTAATTTAGCGCGCCACTCATTACAAGTTTCAATTAAATCAGCAGGAATATCTACATATTCAAATTTCATACCTTGTGATGCTTCATCCCATGCAATCGCTTTCATTTTAACTAAATCGATTACACCTTGGAAGTTTTCTTCAGCACCAATTGGCACTTGCATCGCAACAGGATTACCTTTAAGGCGGTTTTTGATACCATCAACCACTTTGAAGAAATTCGCACCTTGACGATCCATTTTGTTTACAAAAGCGATACGTGGCACTTTATATTTGTTTGCTTGACGCCATACTGTTTCAGATTGAGGTTGTACACCACCAACTGCACAATAAACCATACATGCGCCATCTAATACACGCATAGAACGCTCAACTTCGATTGTGAAGTCAACGTGTCCTGGTGTATCAATAATATTGATACGGTGCTCAGGGAATTTACCATCCATACCACGCCAGAATGCCGTAGTCGCAGCAGAAGTAATCGTGATACCACGCTCTTGCTCTTGCTCCATCCAGTCCATTGTAGCTGCACCATCATGCACTTCACCGATTTTGTGGTTAATACCAGTATAGAACAATACACGTTCTGTAGTAGTAGTTTTACCAGCATCGATATGTGCAGAGATACCTATATTACGATATCTTTCAATCGGGGTTTTTCTAGCCATTTAGCTTTATCTCCAAATTATTAATAACGGAAGTGAGCAAAAGCTTTATTAGCTTCAGCCATACGGTGAGTTTCTTCACGACGTTTCATAGCAGCACCGCGACCTTCAATAGCTTCCATCATTTCATTCGCTAAACGAATATCCATTGATTTTTCACCACGTTTACGAGCGGCATCACGTAACCAACGCATAGCTAACGCAATTTGACGCTCTGGAGCAACTTCAATAGGAATTTGATAGTTAGCACCACCTACGCGGCGTGATTTTAATTCAACGATTGGTTTAACTGCATCTAGTGCTAAGTTAAACACTTCAATACCATCTTTTTTAGCTTTATTAGCTACGATATCCAAAGCACCGTAAACAATTTTCTCTGCTACTGCTTTTTTACCGCTTTCCATGATAATATTCATGAATTTAGATAATTTTTGACTTCCAAATTTAGGATCTGGCAAAATATTTCTTTTCTCGACTTCTCTACGTCTAGGCATAATCTTCTTTCCTTTAAAAACCTAATATTACTTAGGACGTTTAGCACCGTATTTAGAACGGCTTTGTTGACGATTCTTAACACCAGCTAAATCTAGTGAACCACGAACTGTATGGTAACGCACACCCGGCAAATCTTTTACACGACCGCCACGAATCAATACCACGCTATGCTCTTGTAGGTTGTGACCTTCACCACCGATATAGCTATTTACAGTGAAACCGTTAGTTAAACGTACACGGCAAACTTTACGTAATGCTGAGTTTGGTTTTTTAGGAGTTGTAGTATAAACACGTACACACACACCACGACGTTGAGGACATTCCGCTAATGCAGGAGATTTACTCTTGTAGCGAACGCTAACGCGAGGTTTTCTTACTAATTGATTAATAGTAGGCATTCTCTTCCTTCTCTTTTTTAACAAAAAATACTGAAATCACTAACACCATGTTAATGACCTCCAAGCCCAAAGCCAATCATCTGATTTATAGTTAAATAATTATCAAATAAAAAGTTCTTTATAACTTGCCCAGTCTAAGAAACGCGTATTTTAACATAAACACCCTTAACATAGCAACATAAATCAATAACTTATTCGCAAATATTTTGCACCACCGAATGAATTAGCAGAAGCACTAACTAAAAGCATGTAGTTATTAACCAACAAAACCTAGTTGAACCAAGTAAATTATTCATAAATCACCATCAAGTTAACCTGTAAGTTAAGGTTTGGAGGTGATTATAATGTTAAAATTATGATTAGATTATAATCAAAAATTTGTCTTCAAGGAGATATGAATGTCAATGTGGAAAAATCACCCAAGCAGTTTAAAACGTCTATTTTTTACTGAGATGTGGGAACGTTTTAGTTTTTATGGTTTAAATGCGGTCTTAGTACTTTTTTTAACTAAATCTGCACATATTCCAGAAAATCTAGCCTTAATTATCTTTGGTAGTTATGTAACTTATGTTTATTTAGCGACCACCATTGCAGGATTTTTAGCGGATAGAGTCTATGGTTATGCTAAGGTTGCGTTCATGGGAGGAGTCTGCATTCTGCTTGGACATATTAGTTTGGCTTTATCTGATGTAACATTTTTATTATTTTATTTTGGACTGGGGTGTATTGCAACAGGTACAGGTTTATTAAAGCCAAACGTGTCAGTTATGGTTGGTAAATTGTATTCAGATGCCGAAGAAGACAAGCGAGTACAAGGATTTAACATTTATTACATGGGGATTAATATCGGTGCTGTCATTGCACCTACGGCGGTTGGTTTTGTTGCAGAAAAAGTTTCATGGCACGCTGGGTTCGGTTTAGCCGCAATAGGTATGGCATTCGGTTTATGGGTATTTCATAAAGGAATGAAAGATTTTCCTAGTAATTGTAAATTAGAGAATAAGCACCTGCGTCAACAAAAACTTATTGGAATTAAATTAGATTACCTCATTTATATAGGCTTGATAATTCTAGCCGCTATTTTTGCAAGCCTTCTGGCAAATCCAGTGCAGTCAACTATTGTCTCAGGAATTTGCTTACTTATTTTGGGTGGTTACATATTTTCATTATGGCGCAAATTACAGCTCAATGAGCGCAATCAAGTTTGGATAATTTTGGTATTATCACTTTTCTCGGTTAGTTATTGGACACTCTCAAATCAAACGATATCAAGCCTACCGATCTTCATTGATCGAGTTGTTGATCTAAATTATTTTGGTACCACACTACCCGCATCAAGCATCTCAAGCTTTTATTCATTAATTCTCATTCTACTTGCTCCAGTCATCGCATGGTTTTGGAATTTTAGCAAAAGAATTAACCGCGAGCCAGGTTATGCAGGTAAATTTGCATTAGGATTAACGATGGCAACGCTCGCTTTTGTTGTAATTATATTGGGTATAATGCAAGCTAGTCACGCTGGTAAAATGAATTTATTTTGGATTTTGGGATGTTATACTTTATTAGGATTTGGTGAGTTATGTATTTCACCTAATGGATTAGCATTAGTTACAAAATACGCCCCACAAAATTTGTCGGGTGTAATGATGGGATTATGGTGGATGATCAATGCATTTGCTGGTCTTACAGCTGGATTATTAGCACAACTTATCGGTTTTGAAAACACAGATAAATTAGCAACCGATCAACAATTAACCATTTATCAAAGTGGCTTTATTAAAGTAACATTGGTTGGTATAATCATTACCGTCATCCTAATGATGATTAAAAATAAAATTGATAGACGAGGATAAAATGTTATTATTAGCTAATTATGAAGGGCGTTCAGGAACTGATTTAGCCGCACAATTACTATCACAAGGTGGTAATGGATTACGTGCGATTATTGAAGGAATCAAAATAGTTGAAGCCAATCCCGACATCCACACTGTTGGTATGAGTTCGTGGCCAAATATTCTTGGTGAATTACAACTTGATGCATCTGTAATGGATGGTAATACACGACGCACTGGCTCTGTTGGCGCACTACGCGGATTTCTCAATCCAGTTGAAGTTGCATATCGAATTATGACTGACTTACATCATGAAATCCTTGTTGGTGATGGCGCAGAAAGATTTGCCTGCGAAATAGGTGCGATTACCAATAAAAACGAAACGGATTTATCTATTAATGCATGGCACAAACATCTTGAAACCGTACTCACGCCACAGCAAAAAACTGAATTTCCTAATACGCGACTACTTGATATTAAAAGCGAAGCAATTGATCCTGAAAAAATGTTTGATACTACGGTTTATTTAAGTATTGATAAAGAGCAGCGAATTTCATCAGCTACTAGTACTTCTGGCTGGGGATGGAAA